>JAGLLQ010000349.1 GCA_023140455.1 Desulfobacteraceae bacterium
GGCAATAATTTTTTCATTTTTTTTATACTATAAAATGCAAAAACAAAATAAAGAAACAATAAAAGAAATAGAACAAAGATATACTGAGTTTTATAAAAAAATAATTTTCAGTGATATAAATTATGTTCTTAATTTTATCAGAGACAAAAGAAGCAATACAGAAAAAAAAGTAAGGGCAAGTGTAAAAGACCATGTTTTAAATGCCTTTTCTGTTGCAAACCATATCCACAGCATGAATAAAAATGCAAATCAGGATCAGCTGATGCTTGAAATAAAAGAAGCCTTAAGACCAATTCACTGGGGCAAAAAGGAATTCTTCTTTATTTTAAATAGTGATGGTTCTTTTGTGCTTAATACTGACAAGCCTGAACTTGAAACATTTGTTCCTGATGACATTTTACAATTAAATGAAAACCAGAACATGGCACAAATTGCAGAAAACTTAGGCTCGGGTTTTTTTAAATATAAAGAAAATAAGCCGACAGACATATCTGCTGATTCGTTCAAAATTGGATTTGTTAAAAAATTTGAACCCTTTAACTGGATTATCGGTGCAGGTGCGTATTTAAATGACACTGAAAGGGATACTAAAAATGAGGTTTTAAGCAGAATTGCTGAAATGGATAATGGTGAAAGCCGGTATGTTTTTGTTCTCCAGGAGAATGGTTTTTGCCTTTATCATCCTTTAGAAAAATTTAATAAAAAATTATTGCTGGAATATACAGGTGAAGATGGAGAAAAAGTTATAGCCAACTTGATTGAAACTGCAAAAAAGAAAAAAAATAATGGCTATCACAAATATATGTGGGAGAACCCAAACACTGGTAAAGTTGTGCCTAAAATGAGTTTTGTTGCACGTGTCAAGGGCTGGAACTGGACAATTGGCACGGGTGTGTATTTAGAAGTGATGGAGAAAGCAATTGAAAAAGAGAGAGATAACTACGAAAAAAATCTTAAAAACAATATTGCCGCAATTGTTTTAATCTCTTTAATTGCCATTCTTTTACCTTTGCTTGTAGGGCTTGTGATGACCAGAAAATTTAACGAATCTATTAATACATTTATTGATTTTTTCACAAAAGCTGCAGACACTGACACAATAATAAAAATGAGAGAACTTAAATTTCAGGAATTCAAATTTATTGGAAGCCTTGCAAACCAATTAGTCATAGACAGAATGCAAAAAGAAATTGCTCTGGAACAATCCTTTTTGAAAACTAACGAGCTCAAAGTGCTTTTTAAAAATGTAACAGATTCAATGCCTTCTTCGTTAATAACTGTGGATATGGATATGAAGGTCGTGCAATGGAATAAAAAAGCAGAGCAAATCACAGGTATTCTTTCAACAGATGCTGAAGGAAGTTTAGTAGTAGAATGTTTTCCATTTTCTGATCATGAAATTAATCTTATCAAAAAAACTTTGAAAACCGGAAAGCCCTCTGCTGAAACAAAAATTAAACGCAAAGAAGACAATAGTGCTGAAACCAAATATGAAGATATTTTTGTATTCCCTTTAATCTCAGATAAAACCAACGGCGGAGTTATCAGAGTTGATGATGTTACTGAAAAAGTTCAAATGGAAGAAATGGTAATACAGTCTGAAAAAATGCTTTCTGTGGGGGGGCTTGCTGCAGGTATGGCCCATGAGATAAACAATCCTCTTTCAGGCATTTTAACGTCCACTCAGGTTTTAAAGAACAGATTGATTAAAGATTTGCCGGCAAACCTTCAAGTTGCAGAAGAATGCGGTATAACATTTGATGCAATAAAAGAATATATCAACAAAAGAGACCTTGCATCAGTATTGGATAATATTAACTCATCAGGCGCTCGAGCAGCAACCATTGTGAGCGACATGCTCTCTTTTTCACGAAAAAGTGACTCAGTCTTTGTGCGCTGCAATATTCCTGAGCTTATGGATAAAACAATTGAACTTGCTGCAACTGATTATGATCTAAAAACAAGATTTGATTTCAAAAAAATAAAAATTACCCGCAATTATAATGCAGACATGCCTGAAATAAAATGTGAAAGCAGCAAAATACAACAGGTCTTTTTAAACATCTTAATTAATGGTGCCCACGCAATGGCAGAGGTTCCAGAGTTAAAAGCCCCTGAATTCATAATTAGTATTAATCTTAAAAAAAACCAGTTGGAAATTACAATATGTGATAATGGTCCGGGGATCCCGCGTGACATTCGTGGAAAAATTTTTGAACCTTTTTTCTCGACAAAAGAGATTGGAGTTGGTACAGGTCTTGGATTATCAGTTTCTTATTTCATAATCACCGACCTGCATAAAGGCACTCTTGAAGTAAGTTCCAAAGAAGGAAAAGGAACAACTTTTATTATTTGTATTCCAATATAAGTTGCTCAAGCGATGCTTTGTTGTTTAACTCCGGGGCTTCTATAACTTTTTCTAAAAGATGATTTAAAATCTCTCCCACTTCAGGGCTCTGTTTAATATTGCGTATCTTCATGATTTCTTTGCCGGAAATTGCAAGATCGTTTATAGTAAAAGCCCTGTTTTTATCAGGAGACAACTCTGTTAAAATTTTCTCAAGCCGTGTTTTGATTTCAAAAAAAGTATAGGGCTGTTTAAGTAAATTTGCTTTTCTGTCTGCTATTCGCATCCTTAAAAAATCATGAAAATCAACATCCTGCTGATGCAGATACTTTAAAATTTTTCGAACTGCTTTTGGCGTTGTATCATCCTTAAGCGGGCGCATGTGGACCTTTGTAACTGAAACAATATAGTCAATCTCATTCTTGCTGAACCGTAACTTTTTGAGATTAGATTCAATTTTAGCAGTATATTTTTCATGGCCGGCAAAGGAAAGTTTGCCGCCTTTTTCAACTGCTGCATCATATTTGCCTGCATCATGCAGAAATCCGGCAAGTCTTAACAAAGGATATTTGAAGGAAATTGCATCACCTGTCATCATGCAGTGCTCAAAAACTGTTTCTCCATGATAAGGTCCGCCGTCAAAGTCAAAGCACTGATCCAGGCAGGGAAAAATATATTTTAAAGCACCTGTTTCATGGAGATGCATAAAAAAAGAGGATGGCCTTTTATGGTGCATTGCCTTCAAGATTTCAATTCTGATGCGCTCAAAGGAAACCCTTGTTTTAACAAGGGACTTTTTTTCAAACATTGCATTTTTAGAAGCAGGGTCAATACTGCCGTTGATTAATGAAGCCATTCTGCAGGCTCTGATAATCCGTAAAGGATCTTCATCAATTCTTTTATATGGATCTTTTGTAAAACAGACTATCTTTTTTTTAAGGTCCTCTTTCCCGCAGAATAAATCAATAATAGTTTTGCTCTCTGGGTCATATGCCATGCTGTTTATTGTAAAATCACGCTTTTCAAGATCATTGCCAGGGAAACTGTCTCTCCCCTTTTGAGCCCTTGCAGGACAAACTTCAATTTTATTCACAAGGCATATTTTAAAGCTCTGTCCCACAACTCTGACTTTTTCTGATGAAAAAATTTTTTGGACTTGATCAATTGATGCATCTGTTAAAATGTCAAAATCAGATGATGGTATACCTTGCAAAAAATCACGAACCGACCCACCCGCAACAAGGGCTTTAAAACCATTCTTATGGAGAGTTGAAATTACCTTTTCTGCCTGTTTATCTGTTATTTCCATCTTTTTACAAGATCATTATCGATTTCAAGATGATCAAGAACTCTTGCAACCACGGTATCTACAAGGTCTTCAATTGTTTCAGGATGTGAGTAAAATGATGGTGACGGCGGGATAATTGTTGCACCGGCTTTTAAAGCCTTTGTCATATTACTGAGATGAATCAGACTTAAAGGTGTTTCCCTTGGGAGAAGAACAAGTCTCCGCTTTTCCTTTAAAGCAACATCTGCAGCTCTTGTGATAAGGTTATCAGCAATACCGCAGGAAATTTTTGCAAGGGTCTTCATGGAACATGGTGCGACGGCCATGCCTGAATGAACAAAAGATCCGCTGGCCGGTGCGCCTGCGATATCATCTGCATCAATAATCTTAAGAGTGGCATCTTTGTGCAGTTTTACTCCCTGACTGTTTAAAAATTCTATAAATGATGAAAATTCATTGAGTTTTGTTTCATGCTCCAGGACTTTATATCCAGATGGAGAAATTATTAACAATACATGTAAAGGCTTGCATAGCAGTGCTTTTAAAAGCCGGATTCCATAAATTGACCCGGAAGCGCCGCAAATGGAAATAACATATTTTTGTTTTTCATTTGATTTCATTAAAACAATACCTCAACTATCACACCTGCAAACAATACAATTGAAACAAGGCTGTTCATGTGAAAAAAAGCAATATTAATATGTTTCAAATCATCTGGTTTTACAAGCATGTGTTCGATTATAAGCAATATACTTATAATGCCCAGGAAAATATAAAAAACAGAGTGCATTTTAAAAAACAGCTGCATCAGTATCAGAAAAAATATTGTAAAAACATGAAGAATTTTTGCAGCCAGCATGGCCTTTTTTGCTCCAAACTTAACCGGAAGGGAAAAAAGCCCCTGGATTTTATCAAACTCTATATCCTGACATGAATACAAGATATCAAATCCTGCAATATATGTCATAAGAGCCAGGGAAAGAAAAATAATGTTGATGGAAATTGAATTTGTGATTGCAATCCATGCTCCAATGGGAGCAAGTCCAATAGCAAATCCAAGATAGATATGACAATATTTTGTAAACCTCTTGGTAAATGAATATAAAAAGAGAAAACCCAATGCAGGAAAAGAGAGATAAAAACATATTTTCCCAAGCATAAAGGCGGAAAAAATAAAACCAATTGAAGAAAGCACAACAAACAAAACAGCTTCATTCTTTTTTAAAATACCGGAGGGTATCTCCCGTATGGCAGTTCTTTCATTTTTTTTATCAATCTCAGCATCCACTATCCTGTTAAACCCCATTGCTGCAGATCTTGCAGCCACCATTGCAATAAGAATAAAAATCAGATCCGAAAAAATAAATTCGTGCTTCTGCCATGCAAGGACCATTGCTGAAAGTGCAAAAGGCAGGGCAAAGATAGTGTGAGTGAATTTTATCATTCTCCCGTAAATAAGTATTTTGTCTTTAATAATCATACGTTTTAATAAATTCCATATACTTCAGTGTTGCAATTTGGGCACCTGCCCTGTTCAATAATTGAATCAGCACTGTACCCCGATCTTTTCACAAGAACAGAACCACAGGAATGACAAAATGTATCTTCAAGTCCAAGTTGTGGAGCATTCCCTGCATAAACATGATAAAGACCGGCATCCTTACCAATTTTATATGCCGTTTCAAGAGTTTTCATTGGAGTAGCTGGTCTGTCATTCATCTGATAACATGGATGAAACCTGCTGATATGCCAGGGAGTTTCAGATCCAAGGTCATCTTTAAGAAAACAGGCAAGCTGTTCAAGTTCTTCTATGTCATCATTCAAACCCGGAATAAGCAATGTTGTTACTTCAACAATAATGCCCAGAGATTTCATAAGTTTCAAATTTTCTTTCACAGGTTCAAGTCTTGCACTGCAATATTTTTGGTAAAACTTTTCATTAAACGCTTTTAAATCTACATTTGCAGCATCAAGAAATGGAGCAATTTCTTCAATAACATTGCTTGACATGAAGCCATTTGTTACAAAAATATTCAACAACTTATTTTGACGGGCTATTTTCGCTGTTTCAAGTGCAAGTTCAAAATATATTGTAGGCTCAGTATATGTATATGCAATACTTTCACATCTCCCCCTTAAAGCCTCAGACACAATATTCGCAGGGGTTATTTCAGCGCCGTTGATAATACCTTTATCACTTGGCATCTGTGCAATATCGGCGTTCTGACAGAATTCACATTTAAAATTACATCCCACACTGGCAACAGAATATGATGTTGAGCCCGGTTTTATATGAAATAATGGTTTTTTTTCAACAGGATCTATACTTCTTGCTATAATCTTTGGATAAACAAGGGTTTCAAGAACGCCATCTCTGTTTTCGCGAACTTTGCATATTCCTTTTTTACCTTTTTCAATTTTACAAAAATGGTTACAAATATTACATTTTACTGCCCCTTTGCTCAGCTTTTCATAAAATATAGTTTCCATATTCTTTTACTTTTACCCCTATTCCTGCTCAATATTTCTTGCAAATCCAGTGGCAGGTTTATATCGTGCTCTGGATTTAATTCGTGCTCCAAGAGGCCTGACTCTAAATTTTGGAACAGGCTTTATTGTCATTCCTATCATACTGCCAAACGGCGATTTTTGTACTAAAAATAAATCTTCTATAATAAAAGGGTATTTACCAAAAATTATTGGAACCTGTGGAGTTGTTCTCCATGATACAGGAACTCTCCCCAGAATTGAGAATACAAGTTGTTTAAGTTCCCAGATACTGAAAAATTGTGTTTTTGCAAATATGTTGTCAGTAAACTTACTTTTAACCATCCTGATCATATTCGTGGGGGCATATTTATTTAAAACGCCCACAAAAATTTTATCCTTTGTCACTCTGCATGCCTCTTCAATTGCCTTTGCAGGCAATTCAGTAAATTCAAGGCTTGTAAAAAAAGATGTATATTCAAAAGAATTATCTTCAAAAGGTAGATCTTCAGCAAAGCCCCTGAACAGGTCAACTTTATTTTTAAACTTCTTTTCTGCAATATCAAGCATATACGGAGAAGGATCAAGCCCTGAAATTTGAAGCCCCAAATTAAGAAAGGGTTCAATGCTCTTACCTGAACCACATCCTATGTCGAGCAGCCTTTGCCCCTGCATGGGCGAAAGCATATCAATGAACATGCTCATTTCAAGGTTAAAAATATGATTATTTTTCTTGTCCTCAAACCAGCTGTCATATGCTTTTGCATCATTAAAAGTAAATACATATCCCATACAGGTATTCTATGTTAACTCCTCTTTCTTTTCAAGTTTTGAAATAAAGAATCTAATTTGCTACAAGATTAAGCATTTCTCTTGCATGATCAAGGGTTGCTTTTGTAATTTTACTTCCCCCTATCATTCTTGCAAGCTCTTTTGCTTTATCATCATTGTTTATAAGAGGAATAATTGATGTTGATGTTTTTTCATTGGAAACGGATTTCAAAATTTTGAAATGACTTGTACCGTATTTTGCAATTTGGGCAAGGTGGGTAATGGAAATAACCTGATTGGTTTTAGCAAGGTCGGCAAGCTTTATTCCAACCTTTTCTGATGTAGCGCCTCCAATTCCTGCATCAACTTCATCAAAGACCAGTGTCTCGAGAGATTCTGTCCTGGATAGAATGATTTTTAATGCAAGAATAATTCTGGAAAGCTCGCCTCCGGAAGCAATTTTAATTAAAGGCTTTGGTTTTTCACCCGGGTTGGGGCTTATATAAAAGCTTACATTATCCAGTCCTGTGGAAAATGCTTTTGCACCGCTTATTGCAAAAGTATCATTTTGGGAATCGTGATCTGTTTTTTTAAAATTGATGACAAATTGTGCCTGATTCATCTCAAGCTCGTTAAGTTCATTTACAACATGAGATGAAAGTTCTTTTGCTTTTTCTTTTCGCTTGTCTGAAAGAAGGGTTGCTTTTTTAGCATACTTCGCTTGAAGACTTTTAATTTTTTCTTTGGTTTGTGCTATTCGTTCTTTTACATTGCCAATCTTTGAAAATTGGTCCTTCATTTCATTATATTGTAAAAATATGGATTCAAGGCTGCCTCCATATTTTCGTTTGAGCTTCTGTATCAAATCCAGTCTGTTCTCTGTTTTCTCAAGCTCACCGGGATCAAGATTGATTTTTGATGAATAAGTGCTAAATTCAGAGGCTATATCTTCTAAATCAAATAAAAGGCTTCCAATAACTTGTGCTTTTTGTTCAAGCATTGAATCAACCTCTTTATATCTTTCGATTTGTGACTTAATGGCAGATAACCGCTCTATTATAGAACCTTCACTGGAATATAGTTCGTTTGCCCCAAAATTGACTGCTTCAAATATTTGTCCAGCATTTTTAAGATGCATTTTTGTTTTTTCAAGTTCTATATCTTCGTTTTCTTGTATATTTGCTTGTTTTATTTCATCAATCTGAAATTGCAAAAACTCACTTTCCTGTATAGATTTGTCTTCATCTATTGTAAGGGCTTTAAGTTCTCTGATCAGAACAATAAGCTCATTATATATAATGCTTACTTCTTTTCTTAAAGAAAATGTGTTTGCAAACCTGTCTAAGATATCAAGATGATTTTTTTCTTTTAAAAGTCCCTGGTGGGCATGCTGGCTCGAAATTCCGGCAAGGTTTTCAGTAAGGTCCTTTAATAACTGCATGGAAGATTGTCGACTGTTGATAAAGACCTTATGCCTGCCTGTTGATGATATTATTCTGCGGATCATTAATCCTTCTAAAGGATCAATCCCCTGGTCATTCATTAATTTTGCCTGATCAGATTCAGGATCAACATCAAAAAAAGCTTCAAGCTCGGCATTTTCATGACCAGTTCTTATAAGATCGTGAGATGCTCTTGAACCTAAAATAAGATTTACAGCTTCAATGATTATGGATTTTCCTGCCCCGGTTTCACCGGTTAATACAGTAAGACCATCTTTAAATTGAATTCTTATATCATCAATTATTGCAAAATTTTTTATGG
>JAGLLQ010000035.1 GCA_023140455.1 Desulfobacteraceae bacterium
ATTTCACTCTCTTTACCGGTAATTGAATGGAAAAGTTCAAATAAGTCAGTAACTGCATTTTTATTCAGCACCATAAATGTTTCTTCCATTACAAAGAGTGTTTTTCTGTTTCCTTTGAACCCTGATTTTAACAATTTGTCTTTAATTGATTCATTGTCAAAATCAACAGGGATAAAGGTAATATCATTTGGAATATAAATTTTTTGTTCTTGTAATTGCTTTAGTTTTTTTGCCTGGGTTGCTTGTACGTCAATTTCAAACAGCTTTGTTTTTGTATTGTCATTAAGAAATCTTATACCGCGTGAATCATATCCCGGACAAAATAAAACAATTTGTTCAAAACTATTCTCAACTGTATTTTTAAAAATAGAGTCAAAGAATTTTGTTCTTGCAATGATATATGTATAAGTGCTTTTGGGTATTATTGTTGATAGTAGTTTGATAGCTTTAATCCTGATCAGCAGCCTGATTGAAAATGGAATCATTATCGGAGCTAAATAATCATCACTCTTAAAATATGAATTAGTCTCGTAAAAGGACTGAGCTCTGCATATACAACTATATCCTGCAGTTTTTGCGCTTCTTTCTTTAATCGGTAGTATTGGTTTCTTTTTTCTCATACTTCAAATAATTATTTTTTAATAAACAATGTAAGTGTTGTTCCAAAAATCAAATATATCAGCCCAAGCCCTACAAGTACAAATTTAGGTGCGGCACAGAACCAGGCTATTGTAAGCCAGAATTCCTGCACAGAACCAAGCAAAATTTTGATAAGTGCATAATTTTCCACAGCATCTAAAAGCGCTGCGATTATTAATCCCCAGGCAATGATTGTCCCAATTGATTCTGCCAGAATAAATTTTTCTGATAATTTTTGTCCAATCAGTACACAGCCTAACCCAATTGCACAGGCATAGACGATTAAGAACAGATAATCAAGTCCTAAACTTAAGCCAGCATATATTTGTCCATGTTCTCCCCATGATTTAATCATGCTCTGAGCAACAGGTAATGTTCCTGCAAATTCATAGGATACAATGCCATTCGGAGCAGCTTCAGTTTTAAGATGTGAGTCATAGCACCTGAGTGCTGCCATAACAGCAAGGGTAATAATAAGGAATAAAAAAAATGCACGTTTTTGATTTGATTTTGTTAACCATTCAAAGGGATGTCTAAACTTCATGTATTTTTCTCCTTCTATTATTTTTGTTGAATAAACAAGCCGATTTTTTTTATTGAAGCTCTTGACCTTGAAAGATATCTGGCAAAATATTGGAATACATGGAACATATTATCAAATACTTCAATAGTTGTTTTAACACCTGCACCTCTGGCTTTCTGTTCGAGCAATAAAGAGTCGTCAAGCAATACTTCATTTTCTCCAACATGGATGAGTATTGGGCAGAGTCCTGTAAGATCATTGTTTATAGGAGATATGAAAGGGTTTGTAATGTCTTGTTTGTTAGAATAAAGCCTGGCTGTCTGATCAAGCATATCTTTATTTAACATTGGATCTACATCGTCTTTCTCTTTAATTGATTTGTTTTTGTTTTCAAGGTCAACCCATGGAGATAAAAAGACTGCCGCACATGGCATGGGCAGATCAAGGGTTCTAATTTTTGCTAGCAGAGCAAGGGTCAGGCCTCCTCCTGCTGAATCTCCAACAATTGCTATCTGGTCTGGTTTAAGATTTTGTTCAAGCAGCCATTTGTATGAGGTCGATGCATCGTCAAGCCCTGCAGGATGCGGATGTTCTGGTGCAAGCCTGTAATCAATTATTATTACTTCAGCTTTTGATGCTTTTGCTATTCTTGAGGCAAGATCTCTGTGAGAGTTTATTGATCCTGCGACAAATCCGCCTCCATGAAGAAAAAGAATTGTTTTATTTGAAGATAAATCCTCAGGGATTATTCTTTCTGCTTTAATTTCATTTATTTTTAAAGGTTGGAACTTAATGTTTTTATCAGGTTTAAATGCTTTTGCGCTTACTTCAAGCAGAGTTCTGTACCTTTTAATGCCCACCTGATCAAAAGTAGGCATTGATTTTAGATGTTTTAATATTGATGATAACACTCGTGAATTCATGATGACTTTTTAATATATTTCACTGAAAAAGACAAATTATATTGATACTCTCTCAAAAAAAGTTTATCACATGATCAGATTAAAAATTTAGGGAATGATTTAATGAAGCCGGAATTATTTATTACAGATTTTGATAGAACTCTTTTAAGAGATGATAAGACAATTGCGCAAAAGGATATCAATGCTTTAAAGGTACTTAAAAAGCAGGGCATAGTAAGCTGCATTGCAACTGGCAGATCAATTTATTCATTTTCAAAGATTATAGAAACCTTTTCCTTTGAATCTATTTTCGATTTCCCGATTGATTATTTAATATTTTCAACCGGTGCCGGAATTATGGATTTTAACACAGGTGAAATTCTAAAGGATTTTTCTCTTAAAAAATCAGATGTTATTTTCATTGCTGATTATTTTGAGGAATATAAACTTGACTACATGGTTCATAAACCAGTCCCTGATACACATTGTTTTGTTTATAAATCCCATGGAAAAGAAAATTCTGATTTTTTTAATAGAATAAAACTTTATGAAGAGTATGCTTCTGAATTATCTATAGATGAGAAATTGAAAGATTTTGGCGGGTCAACCGAGGTTTTATCAATTCTTCCCTGTAAATCAGAGTATGCCTCACTTTCAATGATAGAAAAAATTAAACAGGACCTTTCTCAATTCAGTGTTATCATAGCAACATCGCCTCTTGATCACAAATCATTATGGGTTGAGGTGTTTAATAAAGATGTCTCAAAAAGTAAGGCTTCATCTTTCCTTGCACAAAAACTTGATATTAAAAGAGACAATATAATATCGGTTGGAAATGACTATAATGATATGGATATGCTTGAGTGGTCAGGCAAAGGATTTGTGGTTGAAAATGCCTTAAATGATCTTAAAAAAATGTTTGAACAAGTCCCATCTAATAACCATTCCGGAGTTTGTGCAGCTGTTAATAAATGCATCAAAACCTAGACTTTTTATAAACCTTTTTTATTTCTTTTAGGTCTATTTGAAAATTTATGACTAATGCAAGTATCATCAACTCTTAAAATTGGACAAGTCAGATGTTTAAACATTCAGCTTATGAATACAAGTAGTGACCGACCGGATTTTGATTGCAGTCACTATTGTCAAAAGAAGTCAACGCTCTTTGAATAAAGGACCTCACCCCATAATGATAGACAATATAGTCACTTATAGACTACTTCAGAAGCCTACCAAAAAATGGCTTAACCTTGTGTCCACTTTTCTGGGGAAAGACCACAACTGCGATTTCATTTTTTAGATCAAGGTTTAGAATTTATTTGGGGTCTATTGGGCCCATTGATCCGGTTA
>JAGLLQ010000350.1 GCA_023140455.1 Desulfobacteraceae bacterium
TCGTCTCCTGAAAGTATTGTAAAATCATCTTTGCAATACTCTCTTGTTTTTCTCATGTTCTCAAGATTTCCTGTAGCTTCTTTTACAGAAGATACATTGCTGTATTTATTTGAAAGAATGGCAAGATCTTGGGGCAGCATTTGTCCGCCAGTTCTTCCCGGAATAATATACGGTACGATATCTATTTCGGGAAAAGCTTTTGCAATGGGTTCATAATATTCTTTTCTGGTTTCAAGGGAACTTGGACCGTTATAGTAGGGGTCCACAAGCAGAACTGATTTAAAGCCGATTTTTGAAGCATGCTCAACTGCGCTTAGAGCCTCAGTTGTATTATTGCTACCCGCACCTGCTATACTTGCACATTTGTCTTTAGTATATTCTGCAATTTTTTCAGCTACAAGGTTATGTTCTTTCCACTTCAGGGTTGGGCTTTCTCCTGTGGTTCCAGCCGCAAGAATTCCTGTGATTCCATTTTCTATCTGAAAATTTATTAATTGTTCAAGCCCCTGATTGTCAATTTCCCCTGTATTATTAAAAGGGGTAATTAAAGCAGTGTAGCATCCTTTTTTCATAATTTTATCTCCTGCAATAAATATTGTTCACTATATTCAATCTCTGCTATCATAAGTGCCGGAATTATTCAATATTTTTATTTTGCCACATGTTTCATTTAATGAATTTTTTTGATATAAAAGACTTTAAAATTAGAATATTCACCTTATCTTATTATATTTATATTATATATTTTGATTAATAATTTTTAAACAGAAGGATAATTTTATATGGAAAACCAGGAACAATCAGGGAAGAGACTTCAAAATATTGATGACCATATTGCGGATTTGAGGTTTAAACTTACCCAGAATAGCGAATGCGGGACAACTCATTATAATCTTGCTGTGGCACTCATGGGTAAAAAAGAATATGATGAAGCAGAAAGCGTACTTCATGATGCTATCGATAACAGCCCTAGCCTTGCTGAGGCTTATGTCCTCTTAGGTGGGATATGTCTTCAGAGAAAAGATCTGGAAGGGTGTCTGAGATATAACAAATATGCAGTAAAGGCACGAGTCGGGTTTGCTGAAGGATATGGTAATATAGCTTTTGTATTACTTCAACAATGCGTTGGCACTGATCCTGCTGAAGATACAAAAAAGATTGATGAAGCAATTAAAATGTTAAAAAAGGCAATTGTTCATAATTCTAAATTTGTCCAGGCGTTTACGACTCTTGGCACTGCATATTTCATGAAAGGGCTTATAAAAGAAGCCATTGAAGCCAATAAAGAAGCTGTTAAAATTCAGCCTGATTTTCCCATAGCGCATAATAATCTGGCAGTAGCTTACCTTGAATTGAAAGATTACAAAAAAGCTTTGGAGCATTGTGATAAAGCTGTAGAATTTGGCTACGATATCCCTGAAGAGCTTATTGCAGAGTTAGAGCCTCACAGATAGCATATGATAGAATCATTTCCTGTTTTTGAATACCGACTTGCAGGCAAAGATGATGCATTGTGTCCAGAGGGCAAATTTTGGAACATGCTATTATGCGGCAATAATAATCTTCCAGGAGAAAAATTATTATTTACTATTGCTGATTACCTTTTATCTGCCAAGAAGTTTCTCGAAGAAAATCAATACCTTGTTTTCAAAAAAAGCCTGAAGGCTGTTTTAGCCCGTAGCGTTGAGATCAGCGAGGTTAAAAAAGTATTAATCTCGCTTGAAAAACATGGACCTTTTTATCATCCAATCAAAGTAACAGCTATTCTGCAAGATAACAAATCTGCTTATTTTGTTTTAAATGGCGCTGTCTCTAATATGGGACTGGCCGTAATTGAGAATGAATATCTAAACTTAAAAGAGCTCTATCGAGAAACATTAAATCCGGATAATTTAAACCCCGGGGGTTTTGTTCCGGAAGTTTTTGGTGTGGGCTTTGTTGAATCAGAAAAAGGGAAGATTGGATTCTTTTTAGCTCAATGGTTTGATAAATTTGAAGAATTTCATGTGGTTAGAGCCAACAATAAGAACAAAATAGGCATATTAAATAAAGATGGATCGTTTTCTCTTATATCTGATTCAGAATCATTTAGACTTTTTAAAAAAGCTTCTGAAATTTTAACTTTTTATTATAACATTAACTCATTCAAACAAATTTTCCCCTGGCATCATGCTGCAGGAGACTTCGTTGTTAGAATTGATAAGAATGAAATGTATGTTAAGCTTGTAACTGTTAGAGGTTATGGAAGGCTGATGGAGACAGATGCTGACAATCCCATGATTGACCTCCTCTTCTTTTTTCTGAACCTTACTTTAAGAATGCGAATAGACAGGAATAAAGGAACAGAAGAATATGTCTTTTTAGATGAAATGGTCGTACAGGCATCTTTCGATGGTTTTATTAAGGGGCTGCGGGAAAATTTCAAAAGAAATAATAAATCAAAAAAGATGAACTCTGAATTCTATAATATCTTTATAGAATTCATTAAAGAATTTGATTATTCAAATATTTTAAATCTTTTTATAATGATAGCAGGATCATATAGCAAAGATGTACCTGAAGCTTCAATTATCGAAAAGAACCTTGAGGCACATGCAAAAGCAGTGCTTGAGACCATAAGAAAGGTTTAATTTAATTAATAAAAAATTCCTTTTTTATTGACAATATATGTTGAACATTTTATATCATAAAGGATATTTTGTTGAAGTCAGGTAAAATATTAGTGATGATTTGGTAAATCATCCTTAAAATAGGCGTTAAATTGACTATCAAGTGAGAATATTATTTTCACTGAAAAATGAAAAATTAATTTTTTAACGGAGGTAAGTAAATGGCAAAGCATGAAACTCCATTTCTGGATGAATTGGAATCCGGTCCATGGCCTAGCTTTGTATCTGATTTAAAGCA
>JAGLLQ010000351.1 GCA_023140455.1 Desulfobacteraceae bacterium
TCAAATGTGTCATAGCGTCCGCCTGCAGTAAAAGTCAGGCGTTTATCCATGAAGCTCCAGATGGTTTCAAGATATCCTGCAATATTTTCGCGGCTTTCATTGGGAGAATAAGGGGCTTTTCTGGTGCCATCTTGATTATAGCTTCTGGATTCTTTGTCAATATCCTGATAATCAATACCAAAAATGAATTTATGGGTACCAAATATCATTGCATCTTTGATTTGAAAACCAATCCAGTTTGTCTCCGAATCATAACTTTGATATGGCGGTGCAGGTGAAGCAGGCCAACCCGCATAGTGTTTGTAGTTCTCAGCTAACTCCTGGGTTTTATACATTGTGATACCAAGGAGGTGATTGGCTGTAAGTTGCCCTTCAACATTTATATCAAATCCGGTTCTATCAATATCTTTGTGCCCAGAGTTGATATCTCCGTTAAATGTATCTCCCGGTGTATTAATATTACGACCCTGATAACCGTCAAGTCCAAAATCAATCCGCCAGTTTTCACCAAGGTTTGCTCCAAGTCGGATGTCAGCATTCTGGGTCATATATTCTGTGTTGGCACGTTTGTCACCGTTTCCCATTCTGAAATCATCCCCTTGATCATATCGACGGATAGACAGATCAAAGTCAAAGATATCGTTTATACCTCCGCCTATGGCACCTTTCACGATAGTTGTATTAAAGGAACCATATCCTAACTCAGCCATTCCTGTTAGTTTGCCTGTGTTTTTTTTGGTAATGACATTGATCACACCACCCATGGCTTCACTGCCGTATAATGAGGAGGCAGGTCCTTTGAGAATTTCAATTCTTTCGATATTATCACTCAGGATTGTAGCAAGATTTGTGGCACCGGCAGGTCTGCCGTCAATTAAAATGAGGGAATGCTTTGTAATGCCAGAAAATTCAGGTCTGAAACCCCTGATTCCGATTCCAGCCAATGCACCGGGGTATTCAATAACGCCGATGGATGAGTTTTTCTTTAATTGTTCGGTAATGGTTTCTCCTACAGTTAGTTCAATCTCCTCAGCATTAATGGTTTCAATTTTTACCGGCAGGTACTTAATCTGCTCTTCACTTCTGGTCCCTGTTACTACCATTTCATCCAATTTTAAAGGTTTCTCTTGTGCAATAGCAGGAGTGGTCAAATACAAAGCAACCAGGCTCAAAACAATTGCTGTTAACAGTAAACGTTTTTTCATTCTTTTTCTCCATAAGGCAGACTTTAATCTACAAAAAAATGATGAAACAAGAAAAGGTTCAAAAATTTAAGATTGCATCTTTTTTTGTAACACGGACAATTTTTATAAAGTAGCGCCTTTTTTCCCGGAGTGTCTTGAAAAACAAAAACCCCGGACCATTATATTTATAAATGATCTGAGGTTCCCTGATTTTTCCACAGATATGTATCTTTCCCTTGTCCCCGGGGTCAGATATTTCTTTATTTCAGGCAGGTCTTCTGACTTTCGGATCATTCTACTAACTGCTCCTTCCCGGCTTTTAACAGCCAGTGGATTTTTGCAGCGTTCGTCTCCGATTACAGCGGCGGGTCCGTCCCTGATTTTAACAGGGTTCCCTTATTATCCCCTTGTGGGGCACCTGAATACTATAAAATACATAAATGAAAAACAAGATAAAGTCAAGGGAAAAACCCTGTCAAACATTGATAGATAATCACTCTTAAAACTTATTGTAAAACCGTTCATATAGAATTGGCATCCTATGTAGATATTAGAGATAAATCTTGCCTTTTTAGTCTTATTATGGCAATTTAATAAGATTTATATAAATCATAATTAAGGATAAATTTTTGGAGGTAACTATCGTATTATGGAGGAGCATTACAATCCAGTAGATGTTGAGCCAAAATGGCAAAAATATTGGGACGAAAACCGAACATTTAAAGTAAAAGAAGATAAATCAAAAGAAAAATATTATCTTTTAGAAATGCTTCCGTATCCTTCTGGCAAGATTCATGTAGGACATGTTAGAAACTATACAATTGGTGATGTTGTAGTAAGATATAAAAAGATGAAAGGCTTTAATGTTAT
>JAGLLQ010000352.1 GCA_023140455.1 Desulfobacteraceae bacterium
AAGATGCCCAGGCAGACAAGGCTCCCATCCAAAGGCTTGCTGATACGATTTCCAATTATTTTGTCCCAGCAGTTGTCTTTGCAAGTTTGATAACCTTTGGTATTTGGTATTTTTATGCTGACTTGTCACATCTTCAAAAGACAGACCAATTTCTGTTTTCCTTTGAACTGATGATTGCAGTCCTTGTTATAGCCTGCCCGTGTGCTCTTGGTCTTGCTACCCCCACAGCAATTATGGTGGGAAGCGGTGTAGGCCTGAACCGTGGAATTTTGTTTAAAAAAGGCTCTGTTCTGGAAAATATTTCAAAACTTGATATTGTCCTTTTTGATAAAACCGGAACCATTACAAAAGGAAAACCTGAAGTTACAGGAGTTTATCCGATACCTGAATTAACAGAAGAAAAACTTTTAAAGCTTGCTGCCAGCGCTGAAGCAAATTCATCCCATCCTTTGGCACTTGCAGTGGTAAACAAGGCAAAAAAATCAGGGATCTCGCCTGAAAAAACAATAGACTCCAAAGAAATTAGTGGTTTTGGAATCAAGTGTACTCTGGATGGCCAATCACTTAAAGCCGGCAATTTTAAGTTAATCAAAGATGATATGTTTGATGACGAAATAAAACAACTTGGTCAAAAACTTACAAGCCAGGGAAAAACTACTATATACATTTCTTTGAATAAAAAAATATCAGGGGTCCTGGCACTTTCAGATGTCATCAAAACCGATTCAAAAAAAGCTATTGAGATGATCCATAAATCAGGCATAAAGACTGCTCTAATTTCCGGAGATAATTATGCAGCTGCAAAAGCTGTTGCTGCAGAAGTTGGAATTGACGAGGTAGAAGCTGAAGTACTTCCTGAAGACAAAATAAACTATGTAAAAAAATGGCAGGAACAAGGTCTGAAAGTCGGCATGGTTGGAGATGGTATTAATGATGCCCCAGCCCTTGCAAAGGCTGATATTGGCATTGCCATCGGTTCAGGCACTGACGTTGCAAAAGAGACCGGAGATGTGGTGCTTATAAAAAATAGTCTTCTTGATGTAGACAGATCCATACGGCTTGGTAAAAAAACATTAAAAACCATAAAACTCAATTTTTTCTGGGCATTTTTCTATAATCTTTTAATGATTCCCATTGCAGCAGGCATACTTTATCCTATCTATGGCATTGTCCTGAAGCCTGAATTTGCAAGCATTGCCATGTGGCTTTCATCATTATCTGTTGTTGGCAATTCATTGTTACTAAAGAGGTATGAGAAAAAACTTAATTGAAACATGTACCTGAATATTTGCCATAAAAAATCTACCTTTAGGCTAAATGTCAACAAATAATATATTTTAATATATTGGTTTAACCCATGCTGCTGGAAAGCCATACACAACAATTGTAAGTTCTGAAAAAATTTAATAAATATAGAACAGGCTTTCTTGTTCATGTATATCTCATGCTTTTTATACAAAAAGAGATCCCTCATTCGATCAGGACAAACGCATAGCGATTGGGGACTTCTTCTTTGGATTGGAGGGGTTTGCAGGGGAGTCCTAAACCATGAGCAGTTTTGTAAGTATCTATACCGAAACTTTGCTCACAGGGCCGTATTTTAAGCGGCATATGGCAGGGTTTACCTGAGTCAATTCTGCAATTTTTACACAAGTGACAGCAATGCATGGCACATGCGAAATAATAACCATCTAGAAATGCGGCTCGTTCTATTTTTCTGGCAATATTACTTAGTTTTACACTGTCATGATGATGAATCAGAAGGATTTTTTGATATTGAAGAATGGTTTCTTGTGCAGCTTCAAAGCTAAGTCCTCTGGAACTGCATTTAATCCGATTGGGCTCAAACTGGTCTTCACAACCCCATAAACATTTTAAGATTGTTCTGCGATCAAAAAAGATGTCGTTGGATGAAATAACGACTGCATGGGCAGCGTCACCTTTTTTTGCCAGTTCAATGTATTTTTCCATTATAGATTCTCCAATATCAGTTTGTTTTTCAATAACAAGTAAAATTTAATCATAAAGTGATTGACAGTCATTGTATGGATCGTATAACATCATGTCAAATGATTAGTTTTGATACAATACATCAAAAAAAGTGATGCCAAATGGAGATCAGTCATCTTAAAGTGTTTCAAATGGTTGCACAGGCAGGAAGTGTTTCAAGTGCTGCCAAGAATTTAAATTGTGTTCAATCCAATGTCACAGCACGTATTAAAAATCTGGAGGATGAACTGGGCACAACATTGTTTTATCGCAAACCAAGGGGAATGATAGCAACACCTTCAGGGCGTATATTGCTGGATTACGCTAAACAGATTCTTCATTTGGAAAAAGAAGCCAAAAAGGCGCTATTGGATGATAAGATTCAAGGTCAATTGCTGCTGGGCGCATTTGAATCAGTAGCTGCGGTTCGGTTGCCCATTCTTTTGGCAAAGTACCATCGCTTTTATCCGGATGTGGATCTTTCACTGATCACAGGCACAAGTGCCGAGCTTTGTCAAAAAGTGCTCAACTATGAGATCGACGGTGCATTTGTCACTGATGAATACAAGGTTACAGGCATGAAGTGGACAGAAGCATTTCGTGAAGAGCTTGTTTTGGTTTATCCCTCCGGCAAAGCATCTCCGAAAACAGCAGCCCAAAAAGGCGTATTGGTATTTCCAAGGCCCTGTGCCTATAGAGAACGATTAGAAAAATGGTTCCAGGAAAAAGGGCTTTCTCTTAATCAAAGAATGGAACTAGGATCTGCTGACGGTATGATAGAATGTGTTGCAGCCGGAATGGGGGTTACTATTCTCCCATTTTCACTGGTCAAAAAAGCATCAGAATCAGGTATCGTCTCAATCCACAGAATTGGTAAAAAGCTGGAATCGGTTCCAATAATGTTCATCAAGAGAGAAGATACCATGATTTCAAAATCCTTGAGTGCTTTTTTAGAATTAATTGCGCATCAACATAATAAAAGAGATCAGATCTACGTTGACCCTTGAAGGAAAACTCAACAAGCAACATGCTGCGGTTAAGTTGCAGATGTTCAGGTAACTGCTTTTATAGATTGGATGGATCAACTTATTTTTGATAATGACCGATTCTCATGAAACGATTCTCAGCACAAGAGAGGGTGTATGTTTCCCATAGAATGGGCTACGCCGATGCATCAAAATTTATAATATGCTATACTAAATTTTCTTATGGCAAATAATTCAGATATGTACAGATTAACTTGACAAAAAACAATATCCTATTCTATATCCTAATATAATGAATTATCATTGTTATTCCAAAGTCACCTACATACTTAAAACAATACAAAGGAAAAACCATGATTAAAAACACGTTCACATTTAAAGGTTCTGACGGGGAAGAGATCTTTTCACACAAATGGCTGCCTGGAGACAACGCAGAAGTTAAAGCGATAGTCCAGATAGCACATGGCATGGCAGAGCATTCAGCAAGATATGAACGTTTTGCTGAGATGCTTACAGCAAACAATTTTGGAGTATATGCAAATGACCACAGAGGACACGGTCAAACTGCAGGTACAATTGAAAACCTTGGATATTTTGCTGATAGCAATGGCTGGGATTTAGTTGTAAGTGATATGAATCAATTGACAAAAACCATTAAAAACAATCACCCTGATGTTCCGGTGTTTTTATTTGGTCACTCAATGGGGTCTTTTCTTTGCCGTGATTATATGTTTACATATCCCAATATAGTCAATGGTGTTATCCTTTCTGCAACAGCATGCGACCCCGGTCTTTTAGGATATGCAGGCATTATTATCTCAAAAATAGCAAGCACAATCAAAGGTAAAAAATCCCTGAGCCCTTTAATGGATAATCTCTCCTTTGGAAGCTTTAACAAATCATTTAAACCAAACCGCACAAAATTTGACTGGTTAAGCAGGGATGATGCTGAAGTAGATAAATATATAAATGATCCATTTTGCGGTACTATATTTACAGCAGGTTTTTTTAATGACCTTGTAAAAGGAATAAAAAAAATTAACCATCCTTCAAATATTCAAAAAATCCCCAAAGACCTGCCTGCGTATCTATTTGCCGGCTCTAATGATCCTGTAGGAGATTTTACAAAAGGGGTAAAAAAAGTTTATCAGGCGTATAAAAATGCTGGTATAAAGGATCTGAATATAAAGTTCTATGAAGACGGCCGCCATGAAATGTTAAATGAAACCAACCGCGAAGAAGTCTACAAAGATATAATAGATTGGCTTGAGCAACATTTATCATAATAATTGCCAGAATAATTATTAAACAATTATGAGGACATTATGAGCGAATATTTATTATCGCTGGATCAGGGGACAACAAGTTCGAGAGCTATCCTTTTCAATAGAAATGGAGAAATCGTCAGACAATGCAGTAAGGAATTCAAACAAATATATCCGCAACCGGGCTGGGTTGAACACAACCCCAAAGAAATATGGGAAAGCCAGCTTGAAGTGACGCAAAAAGTCATTAAAGATTCAAAAATTTCTCCTTCAAAAATTGCAGGAATTGGAATTACAAATCAAAGAGAAACAACAATTATCTGGGATAAAAATACAGGTGAACCTGTTTATAATGCGATTGTCTGGCAGTGCAGGCGGACAGCAGATACATGCAGGCGTTTTTCACAACAGGGCTGGGACCAGAAAATTAGAAAAAAAACAGGCTTAGTTCTTGATGCATATTTTTCAGGCACTAAAGCAAGATGGATTTTAAAACACATTCCAGGCGTAAAAGAGAAAGCTAAAAAAGGAAAACTTTTATTTGGGACAATTGACACCTGGCTGATATGGAACCTTACAAAGGGCAAAGTCCATGCAACTGACTATTCAAATGCTTCCAGAACCATGCTTTATAATATTAATGATCTGACTTGGGATGATGAAATTCTCAACTTTTTCAGAATCCCCGAATCAATATTACCGGAAGTAAGACCATCAAGCGGCAATTTTGGTAAAAGTGCCAAAGAATTTTTTGGAGTAGAAATACCCATAGCCGGAGTTGCCGGAGATCAGCAGGCTGCACTTTTCGGTCAAAGTTGTTTTTCTCCTGGAATGACCAAATGTACATACGGTACAGGTTCTTTTATGCTTATGAATACAGGTGAAAAAATTGTAAAATCACAAACCGGTCTTCTAACAACCATTGCCTGGGGACTTGATGAAAAAATAACATATGCTCTTGAGGGAAGTGCATTTATTGCCGGGGCAGCTATTCAATGGCTGAGAGATGAAATGTGTATCATAAAAGACAGTGCGCAATCAGAAGAATTTGCAGCAAAAGTAAAAGATACAGGAGATGTCTATTTTGTACCGGCTTTTGTTGGACTTGGTGCCCCTCACTGGGATATGTATGCAAGAGGTACCATTGTCGGCATTACAAGAGGGACAAACAGATATCATATAGTCCGTGCTGCCCTTGAAGCTATAGCATATCAGACCAACGATATTGTAAATGCAATGCTTGCTGATGCAAAAATGGATCTTAAAAAGCTAAGAGTTGATGGTGGAGCTGTACAAA
>JAGLLQ010000353.1 GCA_023140455.1 Desulfobacteraceae bacterium
ATTTCCCAGCTGGCTTTATTACGGTCCGGGGGCACTGCTAATAATAATGATTGGGGAGGTTGAGTGTTGGGAGCATCATAATGGAATGCCACGCTGGTATCAATGGTTTCATTTGGTATTGTCTCAAGCCAGGCATCAATTTTAAGTCCGGATACACTCTTATCTGAATCAAGCCAGGTTTCTGTAAATATTTTTTCTCCACAGAAACCTGCTACTATAGAAATGTTGCTCAGAGCTCTGGATTTTAAAATAACAAGTATTCTGTTCTTCTGAACTTTCAAAGCATATTCAGAATCTCCATCAATAATTCTCCATTCTTTTGTTGCGTGAGTATAGACCGTTGCTGCATCAGACAATGGCATGTCTGACCCATTGAACTCATTAGAGATTGCATCGGGGATCTCGCCGCTATTTAACGTGTGAGTATGCCAGTTCCCAACATTAAATAGCACTCGTTCATCCTCAGACAGGCCTAACCAGCGATTCCCTTTTATGTAAGGAAGTTGGCTCGCCTTCCAGTGAAAATGTGGATGGTCAGGAGTTGTTTGCAACAAAGCATTAGTCAGAAGCATGGTATTTTCCAGTTCATTCACAGCGCTTTGTGCCAATGCCGCCTGTTGCAACCAAAGAGTTATCCTGTCAGAGTCCAATCCCCCAAGTATTTCATCTTGGTTAAATATGTTGCACAGAAGATTCGGGTCTTTGGTTATAAATTCAGGAAGAACAATGAAATCATTTCCCAGTAATGATTTTATGCCATTCACTATTTCCGGCAGAGCCATGCTGTCTTTATACTTATTATATTTTGTGATCTTTTTATTAATTGCCTGAATTGTCATGACAACTCTTTTCAGTAGGTCTTCCTGATTTGAACCGGTTGGTATAGCAACAGGAATACCATACAAGCTTGCTTTCATAAGTTCATGGATTATTGATTGTGGATTCTGATTTTCTATATCAGTTAACAGGGCAGCTAAAATTTCTGATATTGTGTTTAGGTTATTAAAACTCTGGGTTTCAATATTTGATAATAATTGTATATCCTCATTGCTATAGGAGTTTTGATTGCCTTCATCGGGAAGCATAAACTCGTTGGGGCGGAGAGGGGAGGCCTTGCCTAACAGTTTTATAATTTGCTGTGACATCTGTACAAACTCCAGATATGAGACATCAGCATTATTTTTTTTATCAAATTGTAATTGAATAATATCTTTATCATATAAGTGATGTTCCTGGCGGATCCAGTATTTTAATCGTTTTTCTATCTCAGTTTCACCGCCTCCGGGTGTGATACAAGCTATGTAAAGGAAATCAATGGGTTGAAGTTGTATTTCTTTGGATAGTTCACTCCCAAATGAATCTGTGTGAAGATCGGAAAGGCTCAATTCATGTTTGTCGCCCGTAGTGCAGAATCTTCTGAATTTATTGCACTCAAGCTTATTGATACCTTCAACTCTGATAGTTTCTCCTATGCGGGTGAATTGTCCTTCATTATTTCTGCTGTTCATTATTTTTTCAACAGTTACTGAACCTATCCCGGGTAATTTCTCCAGGAGTTCAGCAGTGGCAGTATTTATATTTATCAGGTTTATGAATGGTTCATCACTCAAGTCTTTTCCCAGATATATCCATCGGTCAAGTTCCTTGACCAGGCGGTCTCCTATCCCATCTATATTCTTGAGTTCATTTAAATCTTTAATGGTTCTTCCCTGCTTGAATTCAAGGATGGTTTCTGCCAAAGTATTTGATATCCCAGGGATATTTTGCAGGTCTTCTATGTAGCCTGCTCTATTATCATCAAAAATTTCCTGATTTATGTTAATTTTAAAACTTTGATATGAATATGAGAATTGAATATTTTCAAATGGTTTGAAAAGTGTGGTTATCCACTTTGTTAATCTTGGGCCGGCTATAGATTTTGGTGAAATATAAGTTGCCAACTCAGATTCATCAGGTTTTGGGAAAAAGAGACATACTTTATTTTCAAACGAATTGCCCAGGAGCGGAGTTTTCATTGATTCAATTTCAGGGATGGCGTTTTTTCCTGCCATTGCATCCATAAAAGCAGCAGCCCGGTCATAGTTCCCCTGTACAGTATGATAAACACTTTCGTAAAGCAGCAGATCATTAACAGCATCAAAAGATGATTTTAGGTTTTTAATGGCAATATTTACATTTCCTGAGTCTGTTCCATTAATTATTTGTTCTATTTTTTCAACTTCTTCTTTCAAACCCATATTGATATCTTTGCGGGTGTTGTCTTCATCCCAGCGTATAAGACTCAACCCATTTACAACATTCCGGGCAGTAATAGAAGCACTGGACCTTTCTTCTTCAGTATCCTCATATTCAATAGTCTCATCTGGTTCAGGGGTATCTGTTTTACTTACAGATATTGGGAAAGCTGCCCTGAACTCATCAATATATTTATCAAGTTTTACTTTGTTCAGTTCACGTTCAAAAATATATCCCAACAGAGCTCCTAAAGGTTGACCCTGTCTTATCCCATCAATAATCTGTATAGCTTTTCGTACCCTGTAAGATTCAAGATTGATTTTATATGGACTATTACCATTTTCTCTATGTGTCAGGAAAGCATTATATAGTACGGCGCCTGTAGCAGCCTGTCCTCTGGACGGGGCATGGATATATCCTTCATTGTCATGTAAGTTATAGTCTGGTTTCAGGTTTTCAACCCAGCCATAAGCTCCAAGATAGATACCCTTTTTCTTTGCCTCTCTCATTGATTCAAGTCTTTTATATGCAAGAGAGGATATCCAAGCATCAACACGGTGAGAAAACAGATCCAGTGTTGAATTAAATAGCAGATCAATATTCTGTGTCTCAGTTTTTATCACAAATGAATTAAGGATATCATGAACAGTGTCATCACCAATACCATTAATAGCATATAGCTGATCTATCCCAGTGAACTTTTTATTCGAAATCTTATCCCGTGCATCAATGATTTTTTCTGCTTGTGATAAAGAAACACCACGTGTTTTTGCGCCTGCCCGAATGTATGCCGGATCATCCTTGATTCGTTTTACAATTTCCCGCGGAGATGAAACCGTATTGAAGAATTTAAGTAAAATCGGTATATCAATATTTTTAAATGAAAAAATAATATCATGTAAAGTATCATGGCCGAGTCCTTCTATGGAAAGGAGTTCGATAATAGTTTCCAGTTGTTTTTTCTCTTTGCAGTTACGGAATTCAAGTATTTTTTCAGCAATTTTTTCACGGATGCCATAAGCTTTGGGTGCTTTTTTCCTGAAATATGGATCATCAACAATTCTTTTTACTATTGCCTTGGGGTCGTTTTCAGCATTCAGGAATTCCATTGCTGAAATGTTTTTAAGAAAATTAATAGCACGCTTAATCTTGCCCTGTTCTTCAGGTTGATCATGGGTCAATAATAAAGAAAGCCGGGAAAAATAGTCAAAGTCTATATCAATTTCATCTGCTTTATTCCATGCAAATAATCTAAATAATTTTGAAGAGCGGATTTGTCCCTGGTTCAGTCCTGTTAATTCTGAAAAATATTCAGCAATAGCGTCCTTTGTGCTTTGAGAAGTATTGTACCATTGCCCGGCCCAGAATTCTGGATCATTCATACCTTCAAAAGCAGTCCCCTCTCCAAAATAATAGTCTCTAAATGCACCAATAATCCAGCTTTGAAATTTATCAGATAAAATTGGTCTGGCATTGATCTTATATGATACCGGCTCCATTGATAGTATAGAGATGAGAGATTGATCAGGATCAGAAGAGTGAGCCATTCTGGGTATTCTGTTTTGGTTATTGCTCAGGTTTTTCCATAATTCAAAAAAGTTCATTAAAATTGCATGCAATCCGGTATCAAAAGATTCCCAGTTTTTATTTTTGATGATATCTTTGCTTGAATGTTTCCAGCCATACATATTGTCAGGAGAATTAGGCAAAATACTGGTAACTGGCAATATACCATAAGGCTGTGTATCAATCCTGAGACTTGGGAAATGCCCCAGAGCTCTTACAAATTGGTTGAAGTGATCTTCAATGTCATTAATTGTGCTTTCTTCAGTAGTATTATTGAGCAGATCAGTCAGAAAGAATTTACCAGTTCCCGGCCAGATACAGGTATTCATCTGCCGCGCATAGTCAAGGGTTTTATCCCCTGAATTCTGTAAATATCGGAAAATGTTAAGGTCGTCATCAAAACCTAATGCTTTGCCTAACAGATTTGCATTATGTCTATGCAGAGCATTAGGATTATTAAAATCGTCCGGACCTTTTATCTCAATATCATAAGTTTCTTCATAATCGTCATAGGATTCAGAATGACCGGATTTAAGATCTCCGGTATTATTGGTAGGAGTATATAGCTCACAAAATGAGATACCAGAGGAATAATGATGGTTGTTTATCAAATTGCGGAGTGTTTCTTCTTCGCTGTCAGGATCTGGTCCCCGAATCCCGACTACAATGATTTTTTCAAACCCCTGGGATCTGTCTTCATGGGTAAGGTTTTCAATACAGATGGCCATTCCATTTTTTTCAGCTTCTTCTTTATTGATAATCCAATGTGTTGATGAGGTGAACAGATCTTCATTTTCACTGTTCCCTTTAATAACATCCAGATCTGCAGGAATGATATTGCCCAGTTTCTTATAAATCAGCTCACCTTCCCTGAAAGTGTAGACAATGAAACGCCTTGGTATTGCCTGCAGATTGGTTTCAGTAATAAAATCATTTTTATCAACATGGAACTCATCAGGCTTGCCATTATACTTAATGTAGGAGAGTACATAGGAAGCTCTTTCTGAACCAAGAGCTGATGCGCATTCCCGCCAGGCATTTTTCATTCCGGTTTCTTTCTCTTCAGGTTCTATATCATCATTTTCTTCCAATGCACGTTTGTCATCACTAAATTTTATTCCGGCATTGTATTCGTTTTCCGTAATGCCAGGAATATGTGTGTTTAAGAATATCTGATCCGGATATATTCTGATCCAAAGCTTATTATCAATAAATCGTGTTTCAAGTTTCAGAGGGAGCAGTAAAAAAGGATAATCCACAGAATGAATTTTATTATCATCAATTAATTGTTCGATATTATTTTTAAACTGATTAGGAATATTATCTATATTAAGAATATCGCTAAGCATTTTTATCCTGTTTCCAGCAAGACTATTGCGATACTCAATGATTTGATCCGCAAAAGCAGTAGATATCTCGAAATTCTCAATATGAGAAAACATACCAATTAACTCGTCAGAGTTTTTGACGTTATTAAGGAGTAATAAAATTTCAGATACGTTTGATTTGTCCATAATAATTAGCAACTATAATTATGTAATATTTAAGTATCTATAATTATTCTATATCACAAACAAAATAAGAATCAACAAGTTTATTTATTTTTAATAAAATGGGCTGGGTCCCAAAAATAAATTACATTAAGCAGAGTATAAATCGTGTGGTGTGATCTCATCACGCGGTTGCGAAATCAACTTGTTTTTTCTCTATCCTTTTTCCCGATTGAGGTTTGAATGTAGAATATAATGGAAAATGAAGCAATGACTATGATCCAACCCAACTTATCTCCAAACCAAAGTGATGTAATCACAGCAATAATGAAACTATTGACAACAGCAACAGTGTCTGTCAAACCCCCTCGAAAAAGTTTGGTTTCCTTTTCCCGGAAAGGTATTTTATATTCAGAGAGAGTTATAGATCGTTCTTTCAGTTGTTCGCGCAAGTATTTAATGATATCTTTGTATTCATCAGTAACTCTGTTCCGTTTTAGTATTCTGAAAAAAGTAACAAGACCAAAGAGAAAGAGACCGGAAAGTGCAACTGAAACTATTTGGCGGATTTCTAAGTCAGTGCAATGATCATTAGTGCTCAACGCAATTAATCCGGCTATGACTGCTGTAGTCAGTGTGATAAAGAAATTTACCCGCTTTTCGCCCACTTCTTCATTTTTCCAGAATGAAGCTGAGAAATGTTCATACTCAGCCAGCAAAAGTTTTTCATCTTCCATATTTTTGCCTCTTTTATCAGTATTAAGCGAATCTGTCTGCTTGCTAATAGGTAGTTTAATATTATTTAAAAGTCAATTGGTTTTATCTGTTGACAAGGCTTTGTTTTTTATAGTATATAAACATATTAATATATGTTTATATGTTATTAGAAAAAGGATTTGCAAGATATGAAAAATTTTAAACCAAATTCTCTTCCGGTTCTTATTGGCAGTTTGCCTATGGATAATCATAAGGAAGCAACTGAACTTATTTTTGAATATACTCCTGAAATACCCCTTTGGCCGCAGCTTCCCATGTATAAAGAAGAAGGTATGATGGAACAGTTTCTGACTGGAATGCCAGGATTAGTCCAAGAAGATGGGAAGTCTTATCTGGATACAGAAAAACAAGGGTTTGATGAGGAATACCTTGCATTTTTTGAAGAGTATCTTGCTGTGAGCGCAGATGAAGCAGATATTGAATCATCGATTTTTTCTTTCACCCCTGAAACAGGTAAAGGTTTTAAAGAATTTTTACGCCAGATAGATGAGCTGTCGGCTGGGAAAGGACTTTCATGTGCTGCACTTAAAGGCCAGGTCACAGGACCTGTAACTTTTGGTACTGCTGTAAAAGATCAGAATGACAGATCGATTTTTTATAATGACCAATTAAGAGAGGCTTTTGTCAAAAAACTTGCCATGAATGCAAAATGGCAGGCAAAAGAATATAGAAAAAGAGGGGTTGTCCCGATTATTTTTATTGATGAGCCAAGCCTTGCAGGCTTTGGAACTTCTGCCTATATCACAATTACAAAAGAAGATGTGACAGAGACTATAGAAGAGATAGTTGATGCTGTGCATAGTGAACAAGGGCTTTCAGGAGTTCATGTTTGTGCAAACACTCAATGGGATGTGCTTCTTGAATCAAAAATTGATATTATAAGCTTTGATGCATATTCATATTTTGACAATTTTATCTTATTTCCGGATTATATAAAAAAATATCTTGAAAGAGGTTCTTCCCTGGCATGGGGGATAGTTCCTACCCATAAAGAAGATATAATAGAAAAAGAAAGTGTTGAGACATTGTTTTCAAAGTTTGAAGCACAACTTAAACATGCTCAGGAAATAGGGATAGACAAACAAATGCTTTTAGAACAAATTTTTGTTACTCCAAGCTGCGGCACAGGCTCTATAAGTTTTAAAGCAGCAAAAAAAGTTCTTGAATTAACTAAAGGTTTGTCTGAGAGGGTCAGGCAGGAGTATTTTTCTTAATTGATGTTAATATTATAAAGGCAAGTACACCTGCTGCCATTAATATAAGCCCGCAAGGGAATACATGACTCAGGCTTGAAATATCCATAATAATACCGGCAGCTACTGAGCCAATAAGCATTCCAAGACTGTGACCAACTGTTATCAGCGAAATAACAGATGCCATGGCATTGGCTTGCTCCCCTTTAATAACTGCCAGAGCCATTAAAGCCGGATTGGCAATACCTCCACCAAAGCCAAATACAGCTACGCTTATTACAAGATCATAGTATGAAACAGATATTGTAAGAAGATACATTGCAAAGGAGCACATTATCCCACCAATAATAACCATAAGGTTTTTATTGGTTCTATCGGCAATATAACCCATTGGTAGATTTAAAATACCGCTTATAAAAATACCAATCATGAGAAGAAAACCTGTTTCAGTGCTTGAGAGTGAGAATGCTTTATCTGCAAAAAGAGGGACAAAACACCAGATAACTCCTATGCATGCTGTATAGGCGAGTCTCACTAAAATCAATGCCATAATATCAAGATTTTTTGTAAGCAATAAGAGTGACAGGGGCGATTGTACCCTTGCAGAAACATTTTCTTTATTTACAGGAGGAAGAAAAAAAATACTTGCAAAAAGTCCCATTGCAGAGAAAGCGCCCATACATCCAAAGGCAAAATCCATGGAAAAAGCGTCTTTTAATGCCCCGCCTATTAATGGCCCAAGACTTAAACTTGCAAACATGGACATATTAAAAAGCCCCATGGAATATCCTTCACTGCCTTTATCAGTTATTTCACCGACATATGCTTGAACAACAGGCATGATCATGGCAGAAGCAATTCCTTGAAAAAATCGAACTATAATAAGGGATTCAACACTGGTAGTAAAGATAAATGCCAAAGAAGTAATGGCGTAGCCTAAAAGCCCTGCAAGTATAAAGGGTTTTCTTCCTTTTTTATCAGAAAGCCCTCCAAAAATCGGTAAAAGAATAGTCCTTGAAAGAGAAAATGAACCAAATATTAAGCCAATATAGAGTCCTGAGGCTCCAAGTTCATGTGCAAATATAGGAAGAAGAGGGACTACAATTCCGACTCCGGTTACTGTGATAAAAATTGTGAAAGATAGAGTTATAAATATTTTTTTTTGAGAGGAAGGAATAAAATCTTTTTTAAAAAACATATTTTATAATTCTATAAGGGTTCTGTCCTTTTTTAAAGTTATGGATTAATTCTTATTGAAGGGTATAAGCCTTTACGCTCTCCTGTCCTGTAAGGTTGAATTGTATTAAAAGAAATATTTTGATCATCCTGCGCATGTCCGCGGTTTTCCTCATCTTTAAACAGGGCGCCATTTGCAAGCAGAATCTGACCAATTCTTCTTTTAAATGCATCAATAAAAACAGATCCTTTTCCATTAAAAACCATTTTCCCTATTTTCAGTTGATCCCGTACCTCAGCAAGATCATCAAGGGCAATAGTATGGTCCTTTATATCGTCTTGAGAACCAATAAACCCCCATATCAAGTGCTCATCAGGTATTATTATCGCTACAGAAGGATCGATGATTGTGTGAGGCATGACAACACAGCCTTCACCAATTGTAATTCTAGCCTCGGGTTTCCCATTTAAAAATGAATTAAAGCCAACAAAGGAGTCAAGTCCGATATTAGAGTGTATAATTTTTCCGCCATGGGCGGTAATACAGTTACCTTCAAGTGTTGAATTAATAATATAGGTGTTTTCCTGGGCATTTGATCCATCTCCCATAACAGCATTGTCTAAAAATGCTCTTTGTGATACAAGAACGTTTTCTCCGATCTGTATTTTACCCTTAACCACAGCATATCTGTTTACAGCAGAGCTATCCGGGACTTTTATAGGCTCAAGGTTCACTACGTCAAAGAGTTTTTCATAATCACTATCAAGTTTGCTAACAAAATCATAGATAACTCCACGAGGTTGATGTGCAGAATTTACTCCAACGTAATTAGCCAGAATTTCTTTTTTAAATTTATATTTAAATTCAAAATTAGGACTCCGTATCCAGATAGTACCGGGATTAATTTTTCTATGGAAAAGCTCTCCAGCCTGGACATATGAAAATTCACCTACAATACAGGAATGAAGATTCATAAGATCAACTGTTGCAAAAGGACCTAGGAAACAGCCTTCAAGTGTTGATCCATGAATATTTACATAATGGGCAGAGATTGTATTCTTGATTCCAAATTCCTCGGGGCTTTCAAGATTATGTGAGTTACTGTGGACAAGAGTTTTGTATAGAAGGCTGTCTTTTATTGTGATTACTTCGTCTTCAACAAGAGGAACGTTTTTTACATATCGGACATTATCGCCTTTTCTTTTTAATTCATCTCCTCTAATATCACTTTTATAAATAGCAGATCTGCTGGCATGGCATTTCCCAAGAAAATAACTGCCTGCAATATTAGAATTTCTAAAGTGAAAATAGATAGGGTGCTGTGAAGTGATACCATAGAATGCATAAAACTTCAGCATTTTATCATAATCAAGGGCATTTGTTACAAAATCTTCAGTATTAAAATCAAATTCACTTAAATTAACATTAACACGGCGGATAATTCTTTCATTTAGCTGTTTCAGTTGGTCCATAGCTACACTCCTTCGTTTATTTAAAAAATGTCAAAAACGCATGAAGGTTAGTGAGAGGATGTGGGGGGCAGCCCGGTATGAATAAATCAACAGGCAAGATAGTATCAAGACCTTCAGTTATTTCAGGGCTTCCCAAAAAAGGACCGCCGGAGATTGTACAGCTTCCTACAGCAATAACGACTTTTGGATCAGGTGTTGCTTCATATGTCTGCAATAATGCAGTTTTCATATTCCTGGAGACTGGACCTGTTACGACAATAGCATCTGAGTGACGCGGCGATGCAACAAAGTTTATACCGAAACGGGCAAGGTCAAAAAATGGTGTTGCAAGTACGTTTAAATCTGCTTCACAGGCATTACAGCCTGCTGCTGATACCTGCCTAAGCTGTAAAGATCTGCCAAATAGTTTTTTGAAATGTTGTTTTGAATGTTCAGCAAGAGCAGGTAGGTCACCATCTGTAATCAAGTCAGTTCTTTGAGAGGTTGAAATTTCAAAATCCCCTGTAAAAGTGACAAATTTTCCGTCAGAAATACGTTCACATGTTCCACAAAAGACACATCTGCCCATATCAATTTTTTTCAAATCAACATTTATAGCATCCTGAGGACAAGCCTCTGCACACATTTTCAGTGCCTCAGCTGACACATCTTTTTTGATCTCAGGTCTTCCACGGTAACGTGAAAATACAGCAGGTTTCTCTTTAGGATAGTTATTTGTTTTGCAACCTTGTTCAAATCTATTTTTCAGTATATTGAGCATGTATAACTCTCTTTATATTTTGTTATTCTTTAATATTAAAGATCAAATCCACAATAAGAAAG
>JAGLLQ010000354.1 GCA_023140455.1 Desulfobacteraceae bacterium
TCATTCTCATATTCCATGAAGCGATCAGCATGGTATAACCTAAGTAATGAGTGCCGATCAAATTGGCCATGGCCAGACAAACACTTCCTATCTCTTCTAAGAAATACCCGATGCAGGAAAAGTTATACCCTTGTCCACCAAAGATCACAGGCATAAACATTGTGTAAAATCCCCATTCATTTGCTTTTTTGATAAATTCCCATGGCAGATATTCAGGATCTTCCTGTACTTTTCTATCCAGTTCTAAAGAAAATGGCCGGACCACTTCATCATTAAAATTTCTTGCAATGGCAATAACTTTTTTTGTTTCTTTGATGATGCCCTTTGGCTGTTTTCCAGTGGCTGTAAGGCCACACATGATATCAGCAAACTTTGGTTCTCTATTCAACAGTGTTTTTGATAATGCTTTGGAAATTTTCATTTTCATTAGTCAGCCATACCTGAAACATCTGAACACTGGGGTTGTGAATTTTGTTCCGGATGAATATCATGTTGCCAGCGTTTGATCAGAATATGACCATTGATAATATTGTTTGACTCTCCTGCAACTCCTTCGGCGACTTTCTTCCCATCGTCGACAAAGAGACTGAAATCTTTGCCCATATTAGCATCGGTTCCCATCTCATATAACCACCAGCGAACTTTGCGGTTAATACTATATTCTCCACCGATGGGAAGTGGCGGAATAGAATAGTTCTTCCCTCCCTTGCCTTGAATATAGAACCTCAGAATCGAGGGCCCGGAAGCGACTTTCCCGATATTTTTCACAACTGGCCGGTATGTATAACGTCGGCTGGCATGATTGTGATGTATTTGTTTTGGGAAGCATACCACCAGATCTGGCTCGGGTACATAATGTATTGTCATTATATTATTAGTCGGATTAGAATCAGGAGCTTCGGCGTTGAGACCAGTACCGCTCGATGGGATAAGACCTATAAAAACTGTGACAAGATAGCTTTGGCCGGGATTAAACAGGGGGATGCCATTACTAATAGCATTTGAAGCCTCAGGCCAGATAAAAGTATACCATACTGCCGCGTTCCCGGCAGTTCTTAATGTTCCGGTTGGATCAACTTCAGTCATGGCTATTCTTTTTTCAGGGACACTGTAATTCATGGTATTGTTCTTAATCCAGACACCTATTGCTAATCGATTATACATATCTTGAGAAATCTCTGGTCCGGGATTTGATATTCTAATTTTCAAACGATTATCCTGAGTAAGGAAAACCGCCTTCAAAGACAGGTCATAGGGAGGACGATCCTCATTTGCTATGGGAGCAACAGGGGTCGATTCAATTGGTAACTGGTTAACAAGTGTGGCTGCAGAGGAGACAGGGTTGTTTGCAATTCCAGTCCATTGATTGTCTTGTTCATTGGATTCCACAATAACGTTATTACAATCAGCAGTCACCTTAATTTCTGTAGTCTGTTGTTGTGATGAAAAGGTAAAATTTCCATCATAGGTTCCATGTGGTTCCAGAGGAGGAACATATACGACATCGCCAGAGCCGCCTATTTTGCTAAAGCAAGTATTAAAACCCCTTTCACATAAACCGCCAAAATTTCTCACTTTATAGCTGATGGAAAATTGGCTATTGCCCAACAGAGTTACATTGACATTTGTGATGAATAAATTTGGTAAATAAGAAGGTGTTGAGCCTGGGTCTGGGCCAGGGGGCGGGGGCGGTGTAACGCCTGACCGCAAGTTACCGACAACTTTAACCTTGCCTGTCAATGCTTTTACTTTGGCAGCTTTTCTCAAACCAGGCCTTGTAGCGACTGGCAAGGCTTTTCTATCCAGCACAACATGCCCTTTGCCTTTGCATTTTTTTTCATCTCTAAACAGGACTTCCAGGTTTGTGGCCTTCCCTTTATCTGCAATAGCTCCTGTACAGGTTTTTGAACTATTTGCAGGGACTATTACAATGATCTCTGCTCCTACACGTTTCTTACCACCGCCGCCTTTTAATGAATTTTTTGAAACAACTCTCACGGAAACTTTAGAAGTATAACTTGTATTATTCTTTAAAAGAGCTTTAAACTTACCTTTTAAGGAAGATAAATTATTAATTTTAACATTGACAGACGGCACATTTACTGTTTTCTTATCAAGTACCTTTCCTTGATAAATGATCTCCAGCATTAGTTTTGAAGCTTCGCTGCATCTGTTCCAGGGCGAATGTGCACCAATCTTGGTGCCTGGAGCATTTGATCTGTTATAAGTTACAGTATGTATAGGAACATGCCTTCCATTTGTCAATATCTGTGTAGACTTGTATTGCAGCTGATGGGGTGCAAAAGTTACAAGGCCAATATTTTTAGAATCATATAAAAAAGTCCAGTCTCCGCTTGCATTTGTTTTAAATGTAATTGACCTGATTTTCATGGCCGCTTTTAATGCCATTTTTTTACTAATGTTTTTTGGAACTATCTGTTTTTTTAATTTTGTTCCAGGCTGTTTGGCTTTAACCTTTGAAGCAGCAATCGGCGGGCTGGCTCCAAAAACAAAACACGGTGATAGTAATAACAGCAGAGAAACAAATAAGAACTTTTTTGTACTTTTTTTAAGGCTATTTTGCTTCTTCATCTTCTCTCTCCATTAAAATTAATTTAGAAAGATCAATTACAATAAGATAACTCTTTCAACTAAGCACTATCTTAAGCACTTTATAATACTTATGTGTCTTGTTAAGGAGAAAGGTTCAAAAAAACTTTAATTCATATCTTCTTTGGGATCTTTCAGGAGAGGAACTTTTATTGTGGGGATACCTTCTTTTTCAAGCAATTTGTCTTCATCTTTTGTTGTTGTACCTCTGATGTTCCTTGGTTCAGAGGCATCATAATGCATTTTTAAAGCTTCTTC
>JAGLLQ010000355.1 GCA_023140455.1 Desulfobacteraceae bacterium
CATTAAAAAATTTACCAGGAGTATATTTGATCTCCTGAACAACTCCATCAAAGGGGACTCTGTTAACATGAACATTAAAAACATTCATAAAAATGCTTACTTTAAGAGCTTCATTGTCAACATACTCTCCATCAGTAACCTTTTCAATAACAATTACTTTTCCATCGGCAGGAGAGACTATTGCGCCTTCCTGCTTAGGAATGAATCTTTCAGGGTCCCGGAAAAACCAACATATAAAGCCAGTCAAAAAAAGAGCAATGCAACCAGGGACAGCCCATGCAAAATAAAACAACAAACCAGTAATTATACCACTTGCAAAAATGAATATCAAACCAGGTACTGCCACAGGCAAATAAGGTCTGGAAAGTTCTTTTTCTTGATTCATATCACTCACTTATAGTTAAAAACTTTGGAGTTTACCCTATATCCTATGCTTTTGTCAATGTTTAATTCTGTTGATTTCAGCATCTGATTTCCTGAGATACTCAGGGACAATAGAATTATTTTGTTTAAGAAGCGAAGGATTCTGGAATAAGGCCTGGGCAAGAGCAGACGCTTTTACCTTATTTTGGAATAATGGAACAAAACTTGCGGTTTTATTGTTTTTTTTCCTTTTAAACTCAGTCTTGATAATTTCTTGATATGCAATAGCTCCTGATCCTGCAAAAAGAGTATCTTCTTCTAACGATTCAACCACTTCTGAAGGTTTCAGTGCCTTTTCCAGACTTTTATCTGCAAGCTTGCCATTATTAAAATTGTAGGTAGCATAATAGACTTCTCCTCGCTGGGCATCCATCATCACACAAACTGGCAAAAATGAAAAAGAAAACTGCCAGGCAATGCCATCAAGGCTTGATATGCCTGCACAGGGTTTGCCTGTTGCATAAGCAAGCCCTTTCACAGTACTGATGCCTATCCTCAATCCGGTAAAACTTCCAGGCCCTTTGGCTGCAACAAATCCATCAAGTTCATTAACTTGTAAACCGGCTCTATCCATGATTTGTGCGACCATATCCATAATGCGTTTAGAATGAGTTTGTTTAGTCGCCCACATCTCTTCACAAACAGGATTATTATCTTCTAATAAAGCCATGCTGCATTCTTTTTCAGCAGTGCTTACTGCAAATATTTTCAAATCAGCTACCTTTATTAGCTAGCCTTTATTAAGGCTATTTCAATCACCTGGTCTAAATCTTTTACAGGAATAAATTCAATTTTTTTCTTTACTGTTTTAGGTATATCAAAAAGATCATTTTTGTTCTTTTCCGGAATGACAACCTTCTTTATCCCTGCCCTGACTGCGCCCAGAGCTTTTTCCTTTAGTCCACCAATAGGCAGCACCCTGCCCCGCAAAGTAATCTCACCTGTCATGGCCACTTTACTGTCAACCATTTTACCAGTCAGTGCAGATATCATTGCAATTGCAATTCCGATACCGGCTGAAGGCCCGTCTTTTGGGATGGCGCCTGCCGGGACATGGATATGGATATCATTATCTTCAATAGCTTTTGCAGAAATACCCAATTTTTTCATGTGAGTTTTTACATATGTCAGAGCTGCTTTTGCCGATTCCTGCATAACTTCGCCAATCTGTCCGGTAATAACAAGCTCACCTTTCCCACCCAGAATTGATGCTTCAATATATAGATGCTCTCCACCGGCTTCTGTCCACGCAAGTCCAGTAACAAGTCCGACCTGGCTCTCTTCCTGATCAAGTTCCGGAAAAAATTTTGCCTGTCCTAAATATTTTTTAAGATTCTGTTTGGTAACAGAAAATTTTCCTTTTTCCCCTTCAGCAATCTTTCTTGCGATCTTCCTGCATATTGCATCAAGATTTCTTTCAAGATTTCTCAAGCCTGCTTCCTGGGTATATTCAAACAATATTGAATCCATTGCTCCTGAACTGATTTTAATAGATCTTTTTACAAGACCATTCTCTTTTTTCTTTCTGGGGAATAAATGCTTTTCCGCTATAACTTTTTTTTCCTCTACGGTATAACCTGAAAGCCTGATTACTTCCATCCTGTCAAATAAAGCTGAAGGAATTGTATCAGCAACATTGGCAGTTAAAATAAAAAGCACATTGGAAAGGTCAAAGGGCATATTGAGGTAGTGATCTGAAAACTCAAAATTCTGTTCCGGATCAAGGGCCTCAAGAAGAGCGGAAGAAGGATCGCCTCTATAATCATTTCCAAGTTTATCAATTTCATCTAGCATGAATACAGGATTATTTGTTCCACTTTGTTTTAAACCCTGAAGGATTCTTCCCGGCATAGCCCCTATATATGTACGTCTGTGCCCTCTAATTTCAGCTTCATCACGGATACCTCCCAGTGAAAATCTGAAAAATTTCCGTTTCATTGCCTTGGCAATTGCCTGACCAAGAGAAGTCTTACCTACCCCTGGAGGTCCAATAAAACAGAGTATCTGCCCTTTTTTCTTAGGATTAAGCTGACGAACACTTAAGTACTCAAGAATCCTCTCTTTAACCTTGGCAAGACCATAATGATTCTTATCAAGCAGCTGGGCAGATTTTTCAATATCTAAAAAATCTTTGGATGATTTTGCCCAAGGCAGCTCTACAATACAGTCTAAATAACTCCTGATTATGGAAGCTTCAGATGAATCAGAATGCATCTGTTCAAGCCTTTTTAACTGCTTTAATGTCTCTTTCTCATTCTTATCAGGTACTTTTGCTTTTTTTATCTTCTTCTTATATTCTTCTATTTCTGCAAACCTATCATCAGTCTCTCCAAGCTCCTTGTGAATAGCTTTGATCTGTTCTCTTAAATAATAATCTCTTTGATTCCTAGATATTTCATCTTTAACATCAGTTTGAATTTTTGCCTGAACTGCTGAAAGATCAACTTCACGTGCAAGAAAATCATTAACTTCTTTTAAACGCTCCATTGGATCATTGATTTCAATTAATTTTTGAGAATCTGAAACTTTAAGGTTTAAATTAGATGCCACAAGATCAGCTAACTTGCCGGGAGAATCAATAAAGTTTAAAAGATCAACTGCATCCTGTGAAAACTCTCCTTTTAATGCTAAAAGCTTCCCGCTGTTTTCTTTGACATTTCTCATAAGAGCTTCATGTTCAATATTCAGCTCTTCAATAACTTTATCTTCTATTATTTCTATTTTTACTTCAAAGAAAGCACGACGTGTTGTGTACTTAATTATTCTTGCCTTTGCAATACCCTGGACAAGTGCCTTTACTTTTCCATCAGGCAATTTCAGCATTTTCTGTACTCTGCCCACAGTACCCACTCTATAAACATCTGCAGCTTTTGGATTTTCAACTGAAGAATCCTTTTGTGCTGAAAGAAAAATATATCTATCTTGATTCATAGACTCTTCAATTGCTTTAATTGATTTTTCCCGTCCCACAAATAAAGGTAAAAGCATATCAGTAAAAATAACAACATCTCTTACAGGCATCATAGAAATAGTCAGGGGTATATTCTTAAGATCCCCTTCTTTTTCTATAACATCAATGAGATCATCCATATCGGTTTCAGCCATTTATATTTGTTACCCCTTTCTATTCTTTATACAACCAACATTTATTTAAATCTTATATCTTAGATTCTCATAGTTATATTTCTACAATAAAACATTTTTTAGGTTTTACAACAGCTCATATCTTTTTTTCCAAATTTTATCTTTTTAAATTATTGACTATTAAAAACCTTTTGTTTATTTTTAAACATCATGAATTATTCTTTGAGGAGTTAAGGATTAATGTATCTCTATATTGACCAAGTATTATTCTTCCTGATTTTTATGTTTGGGGCTTGCGCCGGCAGCTTTTATAATGTCTGTATTTATAGAATCCCAAAAAAAGAATCTGTGGTATATCCGGGCTCGTCCTGTCCATTTTGCCATAAAAAAATCCCTTTTTATTTGAACATACCTGTTCTCAGCTATTTTATTCTACGTGGTAAATGCAAATACTGTAAGCATCCCTTCTCATCAAGATATCCACTTGTTGAGGCATTGACTGGATTGATTATAGTTCTCCTCTATATTAAATTCGGATATTCTTCAACAACAATCTTCTATTTTGTTTTTGTGTCAATATTAATTATAATTTCTTTTATTGATATTGATCATCAAATCATACCGGATATTTTTTCTTTACCGGGAATAATAATTTTTGCTGCATCCCCTCTATTTGTCCCTGATATGAGCTTCGTGGATTCAATACTTGGAATACTCCTTGGAGGAGGAAGCCTGTATTTTATTGCATTAACATATTACATACTTAAAAAAACTGAGGGCATGGGGGGTGGCGATATCAAACTTCTCGCCATGATTGGTGCGGCAATAGGATGGAAAGGTGTAATTTTTACTATTTTCATTGGATCCCTGACCGGAACAATTGCTGGAATTATCATCATGTTATCTTCAAAAATCATAAATACTAAGCTTAAAATTCCGTTTGGCCCATATCTCTCTTTTGGGGCTGTAATTTATATCTTTTATGGAGACGCTCTTATACGATGGTATTTTACACAAGTACTTTTATAATCGGTTCTATTTAACGAATATCAATTGATATGAACTATTTATTTACTTAATCGTTAAGAGACATCTCAATTAAAAACTTACCCTTTGTTGTCTTAAAAGGGATCGCCAAAACCGGATCTACACTGTCAATATGTTCAATCACATGATCCTTGCCTGATATTACCCTGTTTAGTTTAACTTTCACCTTTTTACCCATCTCTCCCATTTTTGTCGTCACATGACCTGCAATCATATTACTGATTTCTCCGACTGCATCGTCAATTTCTTCATTCATTTCAGTCATTTCTTCTCCAAACATTGCAGAAACAACTCCTAAAAT
>JAGLLQ010000356.1 GCA_023140455.1 Desulfobacteraceae bacterium
TTAAGCATACCAGTGATATCCCCAAGAGATATTGTATTTTTCTTAAAGAATATTGGTTCAGGTTTAGCCTTAACAGAAGCAGTTGTATCTAAAATGTGCAAGGCCCCTTCAATAAAGGGATTCACCAATGAAGCGTCCATAACACCCTCCTTTCATTTCTTTCTATTTTAATGGTTTGGCGCGGTTTTAGCAACTTTTTTTAAAAAAAAATTGGAATAAACACTTGACACGCGCTCTCCAACCGCGTAACGTACGTTTAATGCTTTATAAGGTACATTAATTGGTGAGTTAAATTCAATGAGGATTTAATACGCAAACCGTAAAAAAGGAGTGATAACGATGAACAAAGGTGATTTAATTAACAAAGTTTCTGAAGTACTTAACAGTAAAAAAGAAGCGCATGCAGCAGTAGACTGCATGATTGCAGCAATCACAGAAGCTCTTTCCGGCAACGATTCTGTAACCCTAGTTGGATTTGGTACATTTAAAACTGCCAATAGAAAAGCAAGAAAGGGTAGAAACCCACAGACTGGTAAAGAGATTGACATTCCTGCCAGAACCGTCCCCAAATTTGTTCCAGGCAAAGCCTTAAAAGATGCAGTAAAATAAACAATTATTCAATATTAATCAGGCAATATACTGGATTGTACAATATATTGCCTGATTTTTTTTATGGTATATGGAACTAAAAAAAATATTTACCCCTTCTACCGGAGTTGATTTAGTATTTAATCTAAACTCACTCACTCCGTATGCAAAGTCCTCAATTATCTATGATATCAACCATGAAGAACAAACCGTTATAATTGCCCAGCCCTTAAATCCTGTTACTAAGAATACTAAATATAAGGAAATGCATTTAACCGCTGTAGTTAGAGGCGAAAAAGGCAAAACCAGAGTTGGCGTCAAATGTAAACCAATAAAATTTATTAACGATTATCAACTTGCAGGGCATAATAGGGTAAATGTTATACAACTAAAAATTTTCCCGCCATTAACTGAAACAGCGAATATTCGCGCGGCCTATAGATTACAATTAAGCAGTCATTTCGCAATCAATGGAAAAATTATTTTCCTTGATAAGGAATATATCACTAAAAAAGACTTTGTTTTCCGTGATGTTTCATTTGCAGGCGTTGGTATCATTTGTCCTAAAAAAGTTAATTTAAAGCCAAATCCGATTACTCAGATAGAAGTACGCGAGACAATTAAAATAGGAATGATTCTACAAAAAGAATCAAAAGACAATCCATCAAAAATGGAAGCAGTGGCTATTATTCCTGCAAAAGCTGAAATAACCAGATTAAATATTAATTTCTCAGAGACTCATATGTTCCTAGGTATGAAATTTACTACTATCTCTTCGGAAAAAGAAAATGCTTTGAACGCGTTTATTCATGAGGCTCAAGTGAATGAGCTACAAAGGCTCTCCAGATTTTAATTCTGAAATCCCCCCTCTACATTTTTCCAATATAGCCTTTTAACCACTCTAAAAGATCATTTTGCTCATTATCAAGTGCTATTTTCAGAGCGTCTTCTAACTCTTGCAAGGCATCTTTGCAATTTAACTTTGTATCATTTCTAAAACCCTTTACAGCATTTTCAGGGTCAGACAATCTAATCTTATCCATCAGTTCTAAAAACTCGAAGGATTCAGATGATGCTGATTCGGAAGTCCTTAACGACTCTGAAGAGTAGTTCCTTTGAATAATTCGTTGAGCTATAATTTTGACCCTGTCGCTGCTCATTTGTTTTGCTATTTGGATTTTCCCATTAAGATCTGCTCCGTGAAAATTAGACATTTCTTTTTTTTCGTGTTTATTAAAAAAGCCATCCTGATATAGAGATGCGTCAGGATCGAGATCCGGAACATATGGATACTTAAATTCCTTGTGGAAATTAACAATTTCAAAAAAATCGTCATTCTTATTTGAAATTGCTTTCAGATTAAGTTCAGTTTTTTTAATATTTTCATCTGAAAGTTTCTTGTAAAATCTATCTATTGCTGGAAGAATTATTGGAAGATCCCCAAATCTTTTTCTTACAACTAAAGAAATAGATTCTTCAGGCTTGGAAATAAAACTGAGTATATCATCTTTATCAAGTCTCAGCCATAAACTCTGATTTGAATATCTAATGGATTTTCCAATGTTGATAACAGGAGCCATATAATTTATATCAGGGCCAAGTTGATGAGAAACCATAATTCCAAGTTTGAATGGGAATCCTCTCAATTTAATAAAATTCTCAATTTTATTAATTCTTATCTCATCTTTCTGTTTATTAAAAAAATTTAATGAATAATCAAAGGTCTCATTCTCTTTAGCAAAAATTCGAGCAAGGTTGCAGGTTGCTTCGACATCTGTCATTGCTTCATGCGCCCTTCCTGAAGTCACAAGAGAATTTTGTTCACTTATTTTTTCAAGCTTTAAGCTGGGTTTTCCATTATTCATAGGCCAATTAATCAAATCAGGCTTAAAAATATAAAAAAGCGTTGCCAAAGGAAGGATATCCATGCGGGAACAACCATTCCCATATTGATGGGTGTATGGGTCAAGAAGGTTCCTGTAGAATGAAAATCTTAAAAATTCGTCATCAAACCTTAGAGTATTGTAGCCAAGACTGATAGTCCCGGATTGATTTACTATTTTATGTATCTTTTTAACAGCTTCGTATTCAGGTAAGCCGACTTTAAGGTCCTTATAAGAGAGTCGATGTATAATTAAAGCTTGTGGGGATGGGACAATATCAGGTCTTAATTGCAACGTAACTTCATTGCGCTCAATTTCATTGAGCTCTTTATCAGTTCGAATAGAAGCGAACGTAAGAATCTGATCAAAGGCAGGATTTAACCCGCTTGTCTCAATATCATAAAACAGGTAAGTCTTCATTATCAGAAACAGAAAAAGGCAAGCATTTCACAATGCTCACCTTTTAAACAAAAAAATATTTTA
>JAGLLQ010000357.1 GCA_023140455.1 Desulfobacteraceae bacterium
TGAAAAAAGATGATGATCCTGCGTTTCAGGAATTGAGCGACACGCAGTTAGCGATTTTCCTCAATGGTTTGATTAACCATAAGCGAGGCAAAAAAGAAGGGTCACAGCCCGTACCGGAAACACGTTTAACTAACAATATGATTTTCATGAAATTAAAAATTGCCTTGAACCTGAAAGCTGAAGATGTATTGAAAATCATGAGCTTAGCTGATTTGAGTATAAGCAAACATGAATTGAGCGCATTTTTCCGCAGACCGGATCATAAACATTATCGAGAGTGTAAAGATCAGATCCTGCGTAATTTTTTAAAAGGAATGCAGCTTAAGTACCGCCCGAATAATTAATAAAAAGCAAACAATTCAATCAAATCCAGACCCAAAGGGTGCTCTCAAAAATTAATTTCCTATTCCCGTAATCCTATTGGCTTGGCAATGATTTCAGACAATACAATTGCCTCCCTCATTTTTGAGGGAGACAAATTTAGTACTTTTTTACATTTCCTTTTTTTAACACCCCAAACCATATCAGAGGCCTTGGGTATCTTTTGCTTTTCAAGCACATGAACCTGTTCTATTGGCTCACTTATTTCCTCGCTTATCATTTCTTCAAGATCATTATCAGGTTCACTATCAGGTTCTTTGCTTTCAGAATCGGTTTCTCCAGATAAAGTTGCCCAGATAGAATCGCTTTGCTTACCTTCCTGCTGTTTATTTGCAAGATTAGCTTTTTCGATCTCTGCCTTCATATTATCTATCAAATTTGAAAGCCAGAATTTCTTTTTTCTTTTTGGCTTTTGAGCAGGTTCAGCATCCTGAATTTCTGATTTTTTCTTTCCAAACCTTTTCAGAATATTAAACAGGATAATACCCAGAAAAATAATAAAAGGAATTAAATCATCAAGATTCATTTTTATTCTGTTTCATCCTCTGAAGTTCCTATTGAATCCCTCATTTGAGTATCTGCCATGATATTTTTCATTTTATAATAATCCATGATACCAAGGTTACCATCTTTAAAAGCCTGAGCCATGGCAAGAGGCACCTTGGATTCGGCATCAACCACCTTTGCCTGCATCTCCTGAACTCTGGCTTTCATTTCCTGCTCTGCAGCAATAGCCATTGCTCTTCTTTCTTCAGCTTTAGCCTGGGCAATTTTCTTGTCAGCTTCGGCCCGGTCAGTTTCCAGATCCGCACCAATGTTTTTACCTACATCAACATCAGCGATATCAATGGAAAGAATTTCATAGGCAGTCCCAGAATCAAGGCCTTTTGCCAAAACAGTTTTGGAGATCATATCCGGATTTTCAAGGACATTTTTATGGGAATTAGATGACCCAATAGTGGAGACAATTCCCTCACCAACTCTGGCAAGAATAGTCTCTGCACCTGCACCACCTACAAGCCTGTCAATATTCGCTCTGACTGTAACACGCGCCAATGCTTTGAGCTGAATACCGTCTTTTGCCATGGCAGCTATCAATGGTGTCTCAATAACTTTAGGGTTAACACTCATCTGGACTGCTTCCAATACATTCCTTCCTGCAAGGTCAATGGCACATGCCCGGTTGAATTCAAGATCAATGTTGGCTTTATCTGCTGCAATAAGTGCCTGTACAACTCTTGAAAGGTTTCCTCCTGCAAGATAGTGGGATTCTAAAAAATCTGTGGTAATATCAATCCCTGCTTTTACTGCCATAATTTTAGTTTCCACCACAAGTTTGGGTGGAATTTTTCGAAACCGCATGAACACAATGTTTAGAAGCCCGACTCTTGCCCCGGAAACCAAGGCCTGAATCCATAATGAAATAGCAGAGCTTATGACAAAAAAGATGATAATAACTGCGATGACTATCACTGCTAAAATGATAATCTGAATAGGGTTGTCCATTTTTTTCTCCTTAAGATTTAATGTTTTAAAAGTTTATATATTTGTTATTCTTCTTTTACAATTATCTGATTTCCTGTAACCTCAATCACACAGACAACCGTCCCTTTGTCAATGTATTCTCCCTGGGTTACAGCATCTATTCTTTTATTATCTATCTTTATTGATCCTGCTGGTCGAAGGTCAGTAATGGCAATACCCGATGCATTCAATAACTGATCCATTTCTTTTCTCTGGGACATGACACCTTCTTCTTTAGATAAAGTTTTTCTCAAAGTCACAGGTGATTTTGCAATGAGCTTTAACCCTACTAGCACCAATACAGGAACAATGATAATATCAGCTCCTAAAAAGAGCATGCCAATATTAGTGGAAATAGAAAAAGCCTTGAACAGGGAAAACCCCAATACACTGATAGCCAGGATAGACAATATGCCGCCTGAAGGAAGTATTATTTCAGCAATAATAATAACAACTCCGATAATTTGAAGTACCAATGGCAGTGTGTATTGTTCGGACATATCAGGCCTCTTGTTTTTCTACAATTATTTTATTTTTAGTCAATTCTATCACTTCAATTATTTCACCTTTATTAATAAACTCACTTTGTGAAATAACATCCACCCGGTTTCCATTAAAATCAGCTTTACCAGATGGTCTTAACAAAGAAAGTGTAACTCCTGTATCTCCGATATTTATTTTCATTGACTCAAAAGAATCAGCATGGGAATTCTTTAAAGTAGTAGAAAGGAAAGGTCCCTTCCCTGCAATGGGGATATGGGGCAGAAGATATCGAAATGTCAAGATAGACAGCAACATGGAAAGAGTGCAGATTGCAAGCACTGATATTATATTGTGGATAAAAATATCAAGCTCCCAGGGCAGCTCAGGGTTTGGCAGTGTAAAGCCCTGAAGTGCCAGCACCATACCGGTAAATACAAGCAAAATACCAGTGATCCCGGCAATTCCAAATCCTGGCAGCACAAAGATCTCAACAGCAATAAAGACAATACCTGCTATGATAATCAGCAGCTCAGTATAGCTCGCCAAGCCTGCCATATACTGGCTTGAAAGCGCAAGGACAAGGCAGATCAACCCAATAGTTCCCGGGATACCAAACCCGGGTGATTTAAATTCAAGATAAATGCCTGCAAGACCTATCATCATTAAGAATGGAGAAATTGCAATCAGGTAACCTGCAATAACTTCAGACCATGTTTGCATAGTTCGAGTTACATCGTTTTTCTCAATCTTTAAAAGATTAAAAAGCTGGTCTAAATCTTTGACACTTGCTTTAGAAAAAGAAAAGTCTTGAGCTTCTGTATCATCCATTGTTAAAAGTTCCCCTTTTTTAACAACAGTTTTCAAAGATTGATATTCAGCTTTCTTTTTTGCTGAGAATTCATTGAATTCTTCTTTTTCAAAGTAGTGAAAAGTCTTATCTTTTTCAACCCGAATAATTTCTTTATCCTTACTGACCATTGACTCTGCCAGAACCTGTGGGAAACCATTTCTTTTAGCAAGTACCCTGAATTTAGCCCGCAAGGGTGACTGAAATTTTTCCCCCATTTCCTGAACGCCTTCCTTTGAGTAGGAAATAGGAGCGCAATCTCCAATGGTTGTTCCTTTTTGCATGTATAATTTACCAGATGCAAGGGCTATGAGTGCTCCGGCTGAAATAGCCTTGGTTTTTACATAAGAGACTGATACATCCTTGTCAACGGTCAGCAGGGCGTCCACAATCTCAAGCGCGGAATCTACCCGTCCACCAAAAGTATCGATCTCAAAAATAATGATTTTTGCATTTTCATTCTTTGCATGCAGGACAGCACGCTTCACAAAAGCTGCCATGGCAGGTCCTACCTTACCTTCAATCTGTATGATATGAACAGGTTTTGCCTTGTTCTCACAGAATCCAGAGCTTGCTGGAATCAAAAATAAAGAAATTAGAAGCAGCAAGGTAAGGAAAAAAAAATTTTGTAATAGTTTCATATTTACTTTCTATTGATATAGTGATCGATTATTCTGCTGACTTTAAAATTTTTAAAAAATCTTCTTCCATCTTAACGCCTAAAACATCAGGGACGTATCCAATCATCAAAATATAACTTTTTTTTGTTCTCATGACTGCCATTGGTGATTGCAGTGCTATAGTTTTACCGCCAGCATCAAGGAATCCCTGCCACAATTCTACTTTTGGCTTGTAACCCTTTTGGGTTTTAATAGATTTTGGCTTTTTAAGATGATTCTGCCCTTTAGGGTAGTCTGCTGCAATTCTCTTAAGACCGCGTATGCGAACATTTCTATAATTAATTTTCATACCACGGTATGAAAAAACCAGTATTGAAGCGCCTGGAATACTTTCCGACTTTAACCACCCTATCAATTCCTTTCCTGTTACAGCATCCTTATTTACAGACCAGCCATCCGGCAGGGTTAAAGTGAGAAGTGTATGCTTGAATTGGGCTTGTTCTGCTGTGGCATAAC
>JAGLLQ010000358.1 GCA_023140455.1 Desulfobacteraceae bacterium
CTTGATCTTTTTACCTATGCATTTTTAATGCTGGGAATATTTATTGTCGGATTCCCTATTATTTACAGTTTGATTGCAGCAACTCTGTCGTTGGAAGAGGTATCAAGAATCCCTATGCCGCTCATTCCGGGTGACCAGTTTATAGTTAATATGAAAGAAGCATGGTCAAGGGGAGATCTTGGGACTCAGATCTTAAATTCCTTTATTATGGCATCGGGTATCACTGCGGGAAAAATTGCTGTATCCATGATCGGTGCCTTTTCCATTGTTTATTTTGATTACAGATTCAGAGTTGTGGCTTTTGCATCGGTTTTTTGCACATTGATGCTCCCTGTGGAAGTCAGGATTCTTCCTACATATGAAATGGCAGCTAATGTTCTTAGCCCGCTTCAGGCTTTATGGGATTTTTTGCACTTGAACAGCCTTATGTCATGGTTTAGCGGGAATGATATCAGTGTTACTCTTAATTGGTGCCTGCTTGATAGTTATACCGGACTTATTCTGCCCCTGGTGGCATCGGCAACCTGTACTTTTCTGTTCAGGCAGTTTTTTTTAACTGTTCCGGAAGAACTCTGTGAGGCTGCAAAAATTGACGGGGCTTCCCCCATGATGTTTTTCAGAAAAATTCTTTTCCCACTGTCCAAGACAAATATTGCCGCACTTGTGGTAATTGAGTTTGTATATGGCTATAATCAATATCTTTGGCCTCTGCTGGTTACGACCAATCCTAAAATGACAACTGCCGTCATCGGTCTTCAGAATCTCATACCCCAGGCAGATGATCTGCCTGAATGGAATATCGCCCTTGGTGCGGCTGTTCTTGTTATGCTGCCCCCAATTCTGGTGGTACTGTTTATGCAGAGATGGTTTGTAAAAGGCTTGATTGAGAAAGAGAAATAGTAAAACTTAGGCATTTGCCGCTATCTTCACAGGAAATAAAATGGTTATAAAATCAATTGACGACTTTCCACGAGACAAAAGGTCTGCCATCACTTATCTGCTAACCGATATTGATGATACTCTAACCTATGGGGGCAAAATGCCGGCATGTGCTTTTAAGGCCATGGAAGACCTTGACAAAGCAGGTATCAAAGTTATCCCCATAACGGGTAGACCTGCCGGATGGTGCGATCATATAGCAAGAATGTGGCCTGTTAAAGGGGTTGTTGGCGAAAACGGTGCATTCTATTTTTTTTATGATATCCATACAAAAAAGATGATTCGTCGATATTTCAAAACTGATCAGGAAAGGGAACAGGATCAAATAAAACTTAATGCCATAAGGCAGGAGATTCTGCAATCAGTCCCCGGGTGTGCAGTTTCTGCTGATCAGCCATACAGGGAAGCTGATCTTGCCATTGATTTTACCGAAGATGTTTCTCCTCTTTCCCAGGCCGGTATTGATAAAATTGTTGATATATTTGAACAATACAATGCAAATGCAAAAATCAGTTCTATCCATGTGAATGGCTGGTTTGGATCATATGACAAGCTTTTCATGACCAAAATCATGTTCAACGAAGTATTTAAAACAGACCTAGACACAATAAAGGAAAATGTAATATTTATCGGGGATTCACCCAATGATGAGCCCATGTTTGAATATTTTCCAAACTCTGTGGGTGTTGCTAACGTTCTTGAGTTTTATGACAGGCTTGAGTTTAAACCTTCCTTGATAACACAAGAAGAAGGTGGAATGGGATTTGCACAGCTTGCAAAGATGCTTGTCTTAAAGTGAACAAAGGATAGACCCGGATGTCTTCCGGGTCTACTTTAGTATAATTTTATAACTCAAACAGAGGCAATATGTTTTTTATTCTCATGAAGGATAAAAAATAATCCCAATATTCCTGCAATAACCTCTATGCCATCCTGGTATACATGAAAGAATAAAATTGCATAGATTCCTGTTAATGACCATAAAAATGGAATAACTAATAGAGAAATTGGAAATAGCTGCCTGTTAAGAATAAGAAGCGCAAAAGTAAAAATTGTAACTGGACATGGAGCAACCCCGAATATTGGTCCTGTTGGATAGCCATGACCAGTAAGAAAACCAATTACAGGATAAATGATTAATGCAGAAAAAATAAGAATAATAGCAATAATAGTTTTGTAATCTTTCTTATATTCAAGAGAGAATGAGTCTTTTACCCCTGAATGTATGAAAAAAGCAATACCTTGTATGATCCATAGGCTACCCCATACATAGTATTGACTACTAACTGAACCATAATAAAAAATGAACTCTATTAATCCGTTGAATATAAATAGAAATGAGAGAAAAAAACCTGCTATCCTATTTTTCATGTGGCTCTTTGTTCCAATCATCCCTATTACAAAAACAGCACAGATATAGCAGAAGATCATTACAGGAAAGACATCTGTATTGTACTCAAGCATCCTTTTATAAAACAAATCTTGTGAAACCATTGCTCCTCCTTTATTGGTGTAAATGCACTTTACACTCATGCGAAAAAAAATTATTTTGTAATTTCCTTTATTGACTCAGTTGTCTTATCAAGGAAATCAGTAATAACATCTAAATTGTGTGTATTATATTGTTGAATTATTTTGAGAATACGTTCTTGCCCTTCTTTTTCAATCCTCATATGTTCATGATGTGCAAATTCACCTTTTGGTGTAAGAAGCAGCAGGTATTTTGATCTGTTTTCAGGGCTAATTTTTTTTTGCATTATTCCTTTGCGCTCTAAACGCTGCACCATTTGGGAAACTGCTGCTTTTGAAACCTCTGTTTTCTCTGCAGCACCAGTAATGTGGCACCCTGGGGTTTCCTGCACTATTTTCATTAAAAATATTTCAGCGCTACTCAATTGTACGTCAGTACCATAGCTTCTGATTTTGTTCTCCAGATCAATACTGGCATAAACTAGTTTTAATAGTGATGATAATGTCTGCTCCTGTTTATTCATAAAAAAAAGTGTAAAGCATATTTACACTTGTGTCAAGTAATTTTTTAGTTTAAAATTACTATAGCTGTAGAGATAGGGCTTTTAATTTATTAAAACAATTTTGATATAAAAATAATCAGGCTGTAACTGAACTGGTATTAGCTATCTTAGTATGAACTGATTTAACATTTTCAACCATAAAATGTAATCTGTTCTGGATATTTACTTCACTTGTGCCTGCATCAAAATCTAAGAAAAGCAAATTCATTTCAGGATAAATTGATTTAATTTTTGTTTCTATGCCTTTAGAGATAATATGGTTTGCAATACAGCCAAATGGTTGCAAACTTACCACATAATTGATTCCTTCATCTGCAAAACAGCTAATCTCACCTGCAACCAGCCAGCCTTCACCGAATTGGTTGGTCATGGTCAGAAGTCTGCCTGCTTTTTGTGCCACAGTTTTAATATCGTAAAAAGGGGTGTAATACCTGAATTTTGAAAACATGCCATCTATTTTTTTATGATATTTGTTAATAATTATTTCAATTGGGTATCCAATCAGATCTGATATTTTTTTATTTCTGATATTTGACTTTATATTAATTTTATAGTTGACTAAATCCTGAATAAAATAGTCGACAATTGGAGGGATAACAGGTTCTACTTTATGTTCAATTAACCAGTCAGCTATGTGTTGATTTCCAAAATAATTATATTTCGCATAGATTTCACCAACAATACCAATTTTTGGTAAATCTATGTCATTTACTTTGATGTTGTTAAAGTCATCAATAGCATTGGCCAACAATCTAAAGATTTCCGAATAATTACTTGTCTCAATGGGCAAATTTGCCTTGTCCATGTATTGGGTTTTTATCTTATTGCTTGTGCCTTTTATTTTTTCTCTTACGACTGTTGCGTAATACATCTTGGCAATGCAATCTGCAAACATGGTCGTAATAAATAGTATTTTTGTCATTCTCAACCAGTCAATTTCAAAACCCGGCTGATTAACAAGTCCCTGGGCTGTTGTAACAGAAATAATCGGGATATCACCAAACCCGGCTGCAATCATTGCTTTTCTGATCAGAGACAGATAACTTGTAGCCCTGCATTGACCTCCGGTTTGAGTAATACCAATTGCAATGTCATCTTTTTTATATTTTTCACTTTTTAAAGCTTTGATTATATCACCAATAACTACTGTCGCAGGGTAGCATATGTCATGGTTTGAGTAACGTAGTCCTATTTCAACAGATTCTTTATCCGGTTTTGGGAGAGTTTTAAACTTATAACCTGCATTTGCGAATATCGCCGGTAGGTATGTGGAATAATCTTCAGCAAAAAAAGGCGCTAAAATAGTTCTGTTTTTATCTTTTTTTCCAAATTTGGGCATGGCTTGCCTTGGAATGATTTTGTATTTACGTCTTTTCTTTTGATTTTTTAAAGATTCAATCATGGAGCGTAATCTCAGCTTTACTGATCCAACACTTGATATTTCATCTACTTTAATTACCGTATGGTTTTTTTTACCGGTTTTTAATATTTCTTTTACTTCATCAGCCACTATTGCATCAGGGCCGCAACCAAAAGAATTCATTTGAATCAACTGAAAATTGTCAGAATGGTTCGCTGTAAAGTGTGCTGCATTATACAATCTGTTAGGGTATGACCATTGAGTGATTACCTGAATATCCTTAAAAGCTGTTGTGTGATCAGATTCAATCGCGTCCTCAGTTATTGTGTCTATACCAAAGTCTGTCAGCATTTCAGGTGTTTTGTGGTTTATCAAAGGATCAATATGATAAGGCCTTCCAGCAAGAACAATCAGGAGAGAGTTATTCTTTTCTGCTTTGGCAATTAGTTCCTTTGCTTTTGCTTTTATATCTGCTTTATATTTTTTTTGAGAAACAAGAGCATTGGCAAAAGCTTTATTAATAGTTTTTTTACTGATATTAAATTTTTTTAAATATTTAATGCAGGCTTTTTTAAATAAATCTTCATCGTCAAAATTTATAACAGGTTTATCAAAAGGAATATTAAATCTTTTTTCCGGATTCACAGCACTTTCTATTACATCAGGATAACTACTGACAATGGGGCAGTTAAACGAGTTTACAGCATCTTTAAATTCATTTTTTTCATAGACTACAATGGGAAAAAAAATGCGATCTACCTTTTGTTCGGCAAGATTATAAATATGACCATGGGCCAGCTTTGCAGGGAAACATATACTGTCTGACATGATCGTTCCCATGCCTTTTTCACTGAGTTTCATTGTAGATTGTGAGGAAAGTTTGACATTGATATTGCATTGAGTAAAAAGCGTGTGCCAGAATGGAAAATTTTCATACATATTCAAACATCGCGGTATCCCAATTGTCAGTGCAGGAGTTTTATGCACATCCATTTCCCGGTTAAAGAGTAAATCATTTTTAAATTCAGGGAAATTAAATCCTTTTTGAGTTCTTTCTTCTTTTTCAGAATAAAACTTTGTGCATTTATTACCTGAATAAAACTTTTTTTTATTTGGGAAAGTAAATATTGTAATTGCACAATTATTTTCACATCCTTTGCAATGTACCTGCTTTGTTTTATAATTTTCAACATAATCCAAATTCGATAATCCGGTAAATGTTGTCTTGCAGGCATTATCCATCCGGTAATCAGAATATGCGATCAAGGCAGCACCAAAAGCGCCCATTAGTTCAGGAATGTCAGAATACTTTACATTCTTGCCAGAGAGTATCTCCAATGCACGAACTATGGAAGGGTTTTTAAAAGTTCCTCCCTGAAGAACTATATTATTTCCTGTTAAGGACATATTGCTGAGTTTTAAAACTTTAAATA
>JAGLLQ010000359.1 GCA_023140455.1 Desulfobacteraceae bacterium
TCATGCTTGCAGCCCAGGCTATTCAATGTGGAGATGCTGATATAGTGGTTGCCGGTGGAATGGAAAATATGAGCATGGCTCCCTATTATCTTGATAAAGCAAGATGGGGACATAGAATGGGACCGGGCAAAATTGAAGATCACATGGTTCACGATGGGTTATGGGATGTTGTAAATGATTTTCATATGGGTGTGTCCAATGAACTGAGTTCAGAGAAATGGGAAATTACCCGGGAAAATCAGGACGAATTTGCAGCTGAATCATATAGGCGCGCATGTGAGGCTATTAAAAATAATAAGTTTGTAGATGAAATTGCTCCTGTTGAAATCCCACAACGCAAGGGTGATCCTGTAATCTTTGATACTGATGAATGCCCCCAGGAGACAAGTTTAGAAAAATTGTCTAAAATGAGACCTGCTTTTAAAAAAGATGGTCGAGGGACAGCCGGGAATGCTTCCATAATCAGTGATGGCGCATCAGCAGTTATTGTAATGAGTGAAACAAGAGCAAAAGAATTGGGTTGCGAGATTATGGCAGAAATAGGAGCCCAGGCATCCCACGGCATAGATATGAAATATGTGTTAATGGCACCTATTTATGCAATTCCAAAAGTATTAAAAAAAGAAGGAATTAATATTTCAGATATTGATCTTTTTGAAATAAATGAAGCGTTTGCAGGAAGTTCCTTCGGTATTAACAAGGTCCTTGAACTTGATCCTTCAAAAGTCAATGTTAATGGCGGAAGTGTTGCACTTGGGCATCCCATAGGCGCAAGCGGAGCACGGGTTCTTACAACACTTTTATATGAAATGAAAAAACAATCTGCAACTAAAGGACTTGCATCTCTTTGTCTAGGCGGTGGAGAAGCTGTTGCATTGGTTTTAAACAGATAATAATTAAATAGGATAATAGGGAGTTAAACATGGATATTAAAAAATTTGGTGTGATTGGCTCAGGACAGATGGGTAATGGAATTGCTCAGGTTGTGGCAGCAAGCGGGCTCGAAGTTATAATGAGTGATATAAAAGAGGAGTTTTGTGACAAAGGCATAGCAACAATTACAAAAAACCTTGATTGGATGGTTAAAAAAGAAAAGATTTCACAGGATGACAAAACTGCTATCCTTGGCAACATTAGTACAACCACCAATTTAAACGACATGAAAGATGTTGATTTTGTCGTTGAAGCTGCTGTTGAAAGAGAAGATCTTAAATTTAAACTTTTTCGGGACTTAGATAAGATTTGTCCTGCTGATACAATTTTATCCACAAATACCTCATCAATTCCAATAGGCAGAATTGCTGCACAGACAGGCAGAGCAGACAAAGTAATAGGTATGCATTTTATGAACCCTGTACCTGTTATGAAGCTTGTGGAAATTATCAAAGGAATTGCCACATCTGATGAGACTTTTGCTATTACATGGGAACTGAGTGAAAAATTTGGTAAAACACCTGCTGAAGCTGGTGATTATCCGGGGTTTATTGCAAATCGTGTTCTGATGCCCATGATCAATGAAGCAATATTCTGTTTATATCAGAGTGTTGGAACTGTGAAAGATATAGATACAGTAATGAAACTTGGAATGAATCATCCCATGGGTCCTCTTGGCTTAGCTGACCTTATCGGGCTTGATACATGCCTTGCAATTTTAGAGACTCTTTATGATGGATTTAAAGACTCAAAATACAGACCATGCCCTCTTTTAAAAAGATATGTTGAAGCAGGCTGGCTTGGAAGAAAATCTGGTAAAGGATTTTACGAATATTAAATATGGAAGGGTTTAAATTAAGTACTCCAAAAGAAGAGCTTTATAAAAGAATAAAAAAGTTTCAAAAAGCACTGAGGAGAAAACAAATCAGTGCTGCTTTAATATCTTATAAAACCGATCTTTTTTATTTTTCAGGAACTATTCAGCAGGGATGGCTTTATATCCCTGCTGAGAGTGCTCCGCTTTTTATGGTATTTAAAGATTTTCCCAGGGCAAAACAGGAATCCGCTCTGGATTCTATTATTCACTTAAAAGGTCCCAAATATATACCTGAAACTTTAAAGGAACACGGCTATGAAATCCCTGAAACCATTGGTATAGAATTTGATGTCCTTCCGGTAAATCAGTTCAATATTTATCAGAAAATATTTCCCGAAGTTCAGTTTGTTGATGCCTCTGTTGATATACGGCTGACAAGAGCTGTAAAATCAGAGTATGAAATAAAAATCATAAGACGTTGTGCTGAAAAATGGGACAAGATGATGGAAAAGGCCTCTGATTACATTGAAGAAGGTGTAATGGAGGTCGCAGCAGCAGGAAGGCTTGAAGGATATGCCAGAACTTTGGGACACCAGGGTTTTATGAGAATGCGCATGTGGACAAGTGAGCTTTTATTCGGACATTTTATGTCCGGTTATTCAGGCGCCCTGCCAAGTCATCTTGCGTCGGCTACTGGAGGTCCAGGAACCTGCGCAGCATCTGCCCAGGGAGCGGGGCTTAAAAAAATAGGGAAAAATGAACCAATTTTAATTGATTATGCATTTGGCCTGGATGGTTATCTTATTGATAACACACGGATTTTTTCCATTGGCAAACTTTCTGATGAGTTTGTCAAAGCGCATGATACAATGCTTGAGGCCCAGGAGATTGCAAGGAAAACAGCAGTCCCGGGGACTCCCTGTGAAGATATATATTTTGCAATGTTGAAATATGTGGAAAACGCTGGATATAGAGAATATTTCATGGGAGCAGGTGAGCCAAGAATAAAATTTACCGGGCATGGTATTGGACTTGAAATTGATGAATTTCCGTTTATTGCCCAGGGACAGAAGTTAGCCATTGAAAAGAATATGATAATATCAATTGAACCTAAAATAGTAATCCCGGGAAAAGGTGTGGTGGGAATAGAAAACACACACCTTGTCACAGAAAACGGGCTTGAGTCTTTTGCAAGTTTTCCCGATGATATTACAATAATTTAAATAAACAAATCAGACTATATAAACAGGTCAGCCTTTTTTGGCTCTCTGCAATTTTCAGAGAGCCATTTTGTTTTTTCAATCAGGAGCGGAACAGCTAACTCTCTTGCTTCAGTTGGACATTCTTTTACACAGGCACAGCATAATAAGCATTTATCTTGATCTGTTATTACTTCATCCTCATAAGTAATAGCCTCTGCAGGGCAGACCGTGGCACAAGTCTCACACATAGTGCAGACTTCATTATCAGTTGATGCAGCTGCTTTTGACGGTGTCACTCCTTTTTTATAAGGGAAGTTCCCCGGGACATCTATTATTGTGATATCTTCAATGCTTTTAATGTTTTTTATTTTATTTGAAATGCTTTTTCCAAAAGATTCTGCCTCTGAACTATCTGCTTTATCAGGCCGTCCTGCAGCAATGGGGAACTCATTATTTGAAAATGAGTGTTCACCTATAAATGCTCCTGCTGCTACAGGTTTGAATCCAGAATCGGCAGCAATGTTTTTTAATTCAAGAAGAGCGTCTTCATAGGCCCTGTTTCCGTAAACAATTACAACCCCTGCCAATGTGTTATTCCCTGTAAATCTTTCTAATCTGGCAGCAGCTTCAGCAGGAATACGTCCGCCATATACCGGCATACCAAAGATAACAAGGTCTTGATCTGAAAAATGAATTTTTTCAGCATTCTTATCTTGTAATGTCAGGTCAACATGCTCAACATTATCAATACCCATACCTGATGCAATGCTTTCAAGTGTTTTTTTAGAAGTTCGTGTGGGCGAAAAATAGACAAGCTTTAAAGTTTTAATATCCATTTTAGCTCCTTTTGGGATGGCATTTAGTGCAGCTTGACGGTGCAGCTTTTGTGTCATTCTGCTTGTTGTATTCCTTGTGGCATTTAATGCAGTTTTCATGAATTGCTTCTGCATGATATTCCAACTTTTGTTTTAGAGAAAGTTTAGTTTTGTCTTTTGGTCTTGGGGCTTGTCCAAGTTTAGCATGACATGAAATACAGTTATCAACTTTATCATTTTCCTTTAACTCATTTAGAGGCTTACCGTCTTTATCGTGATGACATTTCCCGCATCCGATTTCATAGTCTTCAATATGTTTTTTATGAGTAAATAAAACAATACCTTTTTTATGTTCCGGATAAGCAGGATTTTTCATGGTTATAATATCGGACAATGTTGACTCTTTTACAGGTTTTGGAGTAACCGGTTTCGGGAGATCAGGCGGTGCAGGGGCTTTTGGGTTTTCAGGCTCAGGCGCAGGTGGCACAGGTTTTGGAGCTGGGGTTTTGGGCTCCTCAGGTTTTGGGATTTCAGGCGCAGGTGGCTCAGGCTTTGTAACTGCTGGTGCAGGAGTCTCAGCTTTAGCCGGTTCTGTCTGAGTTGTTTTTTTGTCTTCAGAAGGCGTTGAACATGCACTTATCATGAACATAAGTGATAAAAAAAAGATAAAAAAGTGTTTGTGTAAAGCAGATCTGATACCCATTTTATATCTCCTGTTTGGTTGTTATATTAAGTAATCTTTAATATGATGTATAAAAGCTTGAAAAGCAATTAAATTGTTTGTGGGTATTTTAGTTATGATGATACAAGAAATGGGAAAATATGATTTCCAAAACCTTACAGCTTTAGCAATACAGGTGTGGCTGCATACTTATGCAACTGAGGGTATCAGGGATAAAATATCTAAGTTTGTGTTTAATAAATTTACACCTGAGTACTTTGAATGTATTTATAAAGCAAAAAATCAGGATTTGCTTATAGCTGTTGAGAATAGGCATTTGGTCGGATTTATTACTATTGACCTGGGTTCTCGGTGCGGAATAGATGATTTTCAAGGCTATGAGGTAGTAACTTTATATGTTCAGGAGCATTTTCAAGAAAAAGGAATTGGCACTAAATTATTAAATGCAATGATGGATAAACATGGTTCAAAACAATGGCTGAGTACATGGGTCCACAACTATAAAGCCATATTATTTTATGAAAATTTTGGTTTTAAGAATATTGGTACCATCCTTTTTAACCTTGAAGGTGAAAAGCATGAAAATTTGGTTTTGGCAATGCCTTACTAGAGCAATTGGCTGAGATCAGAAAACATATTTTTACTATAGTGAATTTCTAATCTTAATCTGTTAAAGTAATAGAATGAGCAAGAAAAATGAAATAAAGAAAATCACTCTCTGGGGTTTATGGGTCAATATTTTATTATCCATTATTAAGTTTATAATAGGATTTTTAGGAAACAGTCAGGCTGTGGTCGCAGATGCTGCACATAGTTTGTCAGATACTTCAACTGATTTTATAATATTATTTGGTGTAAAGTACTGGACAGCACCGCCCGACAGCGAACATCCATATGGTCATCAAAAAATTGAATCATTTGCAACTATACTGATTGGATTTCTTTTGTTCTCAGCGGCATGTGGTATCGGCTATCATGCAATTGCTACTATCAATGAGGCACACACAGAAAGATTAACAATATATACATTAATTGCTCCGCTTATTTCAATTTTGTTTAAAGAATTTTTATATAGAAAAACTTACCAAATCGGGGTGAAAACCAATTCATCCTCAGTGAAAGCAAATGCCTGGCACCATCGCACTGATGCATTGTCTTCCATACCTGTTTTAATTGCTGTTTCAGCTTCTCTGATCAATCCGAACTTACTTTTTTTAGACCATGTTGGAGCTTTTATTGTAGCAATCTTTATTTTAAGATTATCTTTTAAGATTATTTTTAATAATATAAATGAACTTATTGATACAAGTATATCAAAAAAAGAAACTTTAAAGCTTATTGAAATTATAAATAATAATGCTGCTGTAACAGGGTGTCATAAGATAAGAACAAGAAAATTGGCTAACTTTATTTATGTGGATTTGCATTTGGAAGTAGATGGAAATTTATCAGTATCACAAGGGCATCTGGTTTCCGAAGAAGTAAAAGAAGCATTAATTAAAGGTAATCCAAAGATAATTGATGTAATGATTCATTTGGAACCGGATCAATAACATTATAGAGAGGCATTAGCAGGTAGGGGAATGATACCACACATAAATATTAAAAAAGCAGATATTCATAACGCTAAATTACTTTCCAATATAATTCGTGCATCCCATATGGATGTTGCTAAAAAATTTAATCTTACTATTGAAAATTGTCCAAAGCACCCATCAAATTGTTCTGTCGATTGGATAAAAAAAGATTTTGACAGGGGAGTTAGATATTATGTTGTTAAGTATTCGGGGATACCAAAAGGCTGTATTGCTCTTGAATATGCCAATGCTGATGTTTGCTACATAGAACGGTTATCGGTTTTGCGTGAATACAGGCGTCATGGATTTGGTGAAAAGTTAGTTAATCATGCCTTTGATGAAGCAAAAGCTTTAGGTGCTAAGGAAATCAGCATTGGAACCATTGCAGAATTTACTCAGTTAACTGAATGGTATGAAAAAATAGGATTTATTAAAGGAGAAACCAAAGAATTTGAACATCTTCCTTTTAAGGTATTATTCATGAGGTATGAATTAACATAAGCAAGCTGCCATGTAATATTTTCAGCCCTGGTATCTTGATTTTAAACAAAAAAGCAGAAGTAAAAAGTTGAATAAATAATGGCTTTATTGTTTCATATATACAACATTTACTGATTGTGATAATTAATTCACTGTTATTTATGTATGAATAAAAATTTAAGGAGAAAGCATGCTTGAACCTCTTTTTATAAAAGCTACAAATTTGTCAGATGCCTGGTTTCAAACTCTGTACAAGTGTGTTGAAAAGGGACGCTCATTTACCATCAACCGTGGTTCGTTTGAGGGTCAGAAAAGACTTGAATTTGATTTTATGACCAT
>JAGLLQ010000036.1 GCA_023140455.1 Desulfobacteraceae bacterium
TCTCAGCAGTCAGTACTGAATATCCACAGTCCTTCAAGGCAATGGTCATGACTTTTCGGATACCTTCTTCATCGTCAATTAAAACGATTTCCCATTTTATATCCTGATTCATATCCTGGCTAATGGTCTGTGACACAATATTCCTCCATTAAGTCCCGCAGCTGGGCATAAAATCCTTGTTGATACTTAAGATAGGGCAATTGGAACCACTGGCTACTTTTATTACATTGGATCCAAGCACTGCTTTTTCAGGGTCTTCCCCTTTAGAATGATGCGCCATAATGATCAGATCAGCATGTTTCCATCGGGCATATTTCAGAATTTCCACATGGGGTGTGCCTTCCCAAGATTCCATTGAAAATTCTACCAAATCTTTTAAGTCTGCCCCATATTTTTTTTTCATACGGTCAATGGTTTCTTCGATATTTTCCTCAATAACAGACTGGGGAGGAAGTTCCTTGTCATCAGATATGGGAATAGCATGAAAGATATGCAGTTTTGCATCATAATACTGGGCAATTTTCATGGCAAAATCAAAAGCACAGTATGCAGGTTCGCTAAAATCCGTGGCCAGGACAATACTGGCAAATGCAACTTTCAGACGTCCTTTTGTTACCTCAAAGTCCTGATGGATCTTTAAAATTTTCGGGATCAGCAATTCCGGGTCAAAAGGTTTGATTAAATAGTCATGGGCACCTATTTTCATGGCATCCACAGCGGTATCAATGGTTGCATAAGCTGTCATCATGACTACTCCCAGGTCAGGATAATTTTTTTTAGCACGATTTAAAAGTTCAACTCCGTCCATCCCAGGCATTTTAATATCTGTAAGCATCAGGTGATAGTCTTCTTTTGCTAACATATCCAGAGCCTGCTGTCCGGATTCTGCCATGCCCGTAGTAAACCCTTCTTCTTCGAGCCATTCCTTTAATGAGTCCCTTAAAGACAATTCATCATCCACCACAAGAATTTTGTATTTTTTACGGTCTTCAGGTGACAGTTCAACATCACCTGATGGATAGATTTTAGGCATATCTGAAGGTACGATCATGACAGGACAACGTGCCCTTAAACTAACCTTTTGCAGGGTACTTCCGGTCAACCCCCAAATTCTGGGCTGATTCTTTTCTATCTTGTGAGGACCCATGACAATGAGATCTGCATTTTCTTTTCTTGCAAATCTTAAAATCTCATCATGGGGAACTCCAGGAACCACTTTCACCTGATAATCGTTAATTTTAGACAACTCATCTTCATAATGTTTTGTTAATTCTTTTTTAACTTCATCCACTTTTCCTGAGGGCAACAGATACCTGATGCTGCTCCATCCCTCTTCAGCAAGACCATATGCATAGAAAACAAAGAGTTTAGAACTGCTCGGCCGAGCCAGAGCAAAAGAGAGGTTAGATGCTCCTCTGCTCTCGTCAAGGGGTGTCGTTGCCAGTAAAATTTTTTTAAACATAGGTATCCTCCTTTATCTAATTTGATTATGCTGATTTTGTTATCAGCGTTAAAGGTTTAGAGGTTATGTTATGATGCCTGTTAAGATATATCGTTTTAAATTGTCTGGTAATGTTAAGGTTTAAATCCATTCGAATATCAGCATCAGGAAGCCCCATTGCCATTCCCATAAACTGGGGAAGGTAAAGGATTGTAATGTTATAGGACTCATTATTAAACTTGCTGATTTTTTGTTGAAATGCTTCCAGATTCATCTGACACATGGGGCAGACAGTTAAAATCATATCAGCGCCCTTTGATGCTTTTAATATATTACCTACAAGTGTTTGTCCTACCTCAGGCTTTGTGCTCATGTGGGATGCTCCGCAACACTTAGGACCCATTTCCCAGCTATGAACTGCAGCTCCGGTCGCCAGAATAAAAGGTTCCATGGATTTTGGTTTTTCAGGATTGTCAAATACATGAAAGGGTCTGAGACATTGACATCCATAATAGGGTGCTACTGTAAAATCATTAAAAGATAGTTTAGCTTTTGCTGCAAATGAATTGATATCAAAATCATTTACAATAATGTCCAGAAGGTGCCTGACCTGTAATGTGTTTTTAAGCACCAGGTTTTCTTCTTTAAGTACTTCATTGATAATAGAAAATAATTGAGGGTTAGTTTTGATATCTTCAGTTACTTTTTTTAAATTAAGATAACAAGCACTGCATGGTACTAAAATATCATATTTCTCATTGGTTTTACCAATTTCACTGCTCATTTTTTCTGCAATGGCAAGGTTCCTTGCCGGTAGTATATATGAAAGCAGGTCACTGACTGATTGGGCTGCGCTTGCACCGCAGCAACTCCAGTTATCAATTTCGATAAGCGTTGCTCCAAGTGCTTTCATAAGAGAAATTGTGGAAATATTATACTCCCTGGCAGTGCCCTCAAGAGAGCAACCCGGATAATAGAAATATTTCATGCTTGTTCCTCCAGTTCTTTAATCTTATCAAATATTTTCCCAAGACCTTTTTGATCTTTTTTCCATAAATTAAGGTTGGGTATTGATACTTTCTTTTTCTGCATAAGCTTTATTCCTAAAGAGGCATACTCGAGAGGCAAAATCGGATTTTTCATTGCCCAGAAAAATAATGACATAAACTCAGCTTCATCCACCCGGCCGTGACGGCGGACGCTTTGAATAAACTCCTGATAAAACCTATGGGTCTTTTTAAAAGGTTTCGGGTTTTCCGTTTGCGCAATTTGGGTTAGAAGACTCATTGCTTTGGTAAGAGGGAGTCCTCTTGGGCATCTTAAGGTGCAATAATAACAGGAAGAGCACAAGATAAAAGTTTTACTGGTGAAAACCATATCAACCATATCTGCCTGAACCAGTCTCCAAAGCTTTCGTGGTGTATAATCCATGGCAAAAGCATTGGGACATGAAGCAGTGCAGGTGCCGCACTGGATACAGGGTTGCACCATTTCTTTGATTTGGCTGAGAAGGTCTTTTGTGGCCACAGTTTTTAAAATAGTATTCAAAATGGTTTCTCCTATATTTATATCAATTAAGCATATCCTCAAAAACTGAATCAATGACACCCAGCATCTGCTGGCTTGAATATCCCTGTAATACAGATGCATTGTTAGAGCATATGGCTGCACATGCGCCACATCCCTGGCACATGGTTTCATTAACAAGTACTTTGGTTTCATCTGTATTGAGCATTCTTGCTCCATAGGGGCAAACGTTAATACATTGTTGACAAAGGGCGCATAAACTATGGCGAACCTGGGCAACAATTTTAGATGAAGTAAGAGTTGGTCTTGAAATTATACTTAATGCTCTTTGAGCTGCTGCCTGGGCTGATGCTATGGATTCTGGAACAGAGCCCGGTGAAAAGACAATTCCGCATGCATAAATGCCTTCTTTAATGGAATCCAGGGGACGCCATTTAGACTCTGCCTCCTGAAAAAATCGATCTGAATCCTGTGTGATACCGAGAATTGATGCAAGGGAATCAGGGAATTCAGGAGTGATACCTGTTGCAAGAACAACCATATCTGCATCTATCTCTATTGGCTGGTTTAAAACAGGTTCAAGAGCTTTAACAATTATTTTATTTTCAATCTCTTCAAGTTGTGGTGGATTATCTGTCTCATATGAAATGAAAATGATATTCTCTTTACGGGCTTGAGTAAAAAAAGTCTCTGTAAAACCACAGGTCATCATATCTCTATAGAGAAAATAAATATCAGCTTCAGGATTATGTTCCTTAAGATATTGAGCTTGTTTTAGAGCAGTGGGACAACATACTTTGCTACAGTAATTTTTCGGTTCTACTCTTGAATCAACACACTGAATCATAACTATATTGCTAAGCTTTTGAGGGTCAATGGTTGTATTTAAAAGTTTGATCTCAAGCTCTTTCTGTGTAACTACTAAATTTTTATCTGAATTTTCTGTGTTATAATTAAAAGATTGGGTTTTTGCTTCATTGCCTCCGGTGGCAAGTATGACTGCCCCATGTTTAATGGTTTCAACTGTAACAGGTAGTTTCTCATTGTTTTCAATAATGGTTTTAAATTGAGGTGCAAGTCCTGTACAACTTATGACCTGACTGTTTAAAAATACCTGTATTAGAGGTTGTTTTGTGACTTTGTCAATAGTTTCCTGCAGGAGATCTTTACACGATAGTTTATCAATGGTCTGATTGAGCCAAATTAAATTACCGCCCAAATGGTCTGTTGTTTCAATCAATGCAACTTCATATCCCTGGTCAGCAACGCCTATAGCAGCTGTCATTCCGGCTATCCCGCCACCTATTACCAAAACTCTTTTAGTAACTTGTGTTTCTGTGGGCATATCTTGAGATGTTTGATACTGACATAATTTTAATGTGGTTGCTCCGGCACTTAAAATACCAGTTATGTTGTGACCGGTAATATTAAGATCAATTAAGTCAGAATCAGTATTTTGCTGGAAAAT
>JAGLLQ010000360.1 GCA_023140455.1 Desulfobacteraceae bacterium
CTTTTTCATTATAATTATATTTTGCCTTAAGGCTATCCCCATCATTATTGTACATGAGGACAGAATCTTTAAGACATGCTTGAAGTATCAGGGCAAGATCTCCATTGATTTTAAGCTTCGCCCCATTAATTTTTACATCTGCGCCTGCTTTTTGTAATAACAGGGCTGATTTTTCAATCATTGCTTTGTCATCGATCTCAATAGCAAGGTTTAAATTATTTCCTTTAAAGGTTGCAATTTTTTCTTCAACAGCAGGAACATAGTAGGCTGATCCCTTGGATATTGAGTTAAAAAGGTTGTCAAGGGAACTAAGCCCGTTGTGACCATTAAAAATTGGCATGAATATAATGACAAGTATGATTGTAAAAGATACAAGCATAGCAAGACCAATGGTAAAACTTTTTTTGTTGGTAATCATTATTTTACCCCCTCATTTCTTAATACACCTATATTTTTAAAAAATATTGAAAATACCCAGAGTCCAAAAATTCCCACAACAACAAAAAACAGCCAGATACCAATGGAGTTTAAAAAATCTCCAGTTTGCATTGACCAGGGAATAATTTCCATTTGTATAAGTTTGCTTGGTAAAGCAAAGAGTCTGTTGGCAAATCCTGCTAGTATTGCAATGGCATAAAAACCTCTTATTGTTTTATCATCTACAACTTTGGTTACCATGGCTCCTATCTGTATTCCAAACAGTGACCCCAAAAGCATGCCGATTGCAAGCGTATAAAAGATAAATCCATATATTGCATACTGGGTAATAGAAGCATAACCTGCTGTAAAAATTATCTGGAAAATATCAGTACCAACAGTTGTCATGGAAGATACACCCATTACATATACAAAAATCGGGAAAGTAAGGAATCCACCCCCAACCCCCATTATACCTGCTGCAACGCCAACAAGTGCACCTGAGAGAACAAGAAATACCCAGGATATTTTTCTGCCGCCGGGAGTAATGTCAAAATCAAATTTTACCATGGGAGGAATATTAATAGATTGAAGTGTTTTAGGAAGACCAGTCATACCAGGGTCAACTGAGTCACCAATATCCATGTTTGCTGCATCACTCGGGCTTTTGGATTTAAAGAAATCTGTCATTGCATAAACACCTAAAAACCCAAGCATTACCACATAGACACTGCTGATAAATGCATCACTGAGAACAGGATTCAGCTCATAAAGATATCTGTTTAAAAGCCCGCCGGCAGTTGCTCCTATCAGTGCTCCGAGCACAAAAACAAAGGCCAGTGGGACTGATACATTTCCGAGTTTTCTGTGGATTACGCTTCCCATTATTGCCTTGGCAAAAATATGAAAAAGGTCAGTTCCAACAGCAAGAATACCTTTAATCCCGGCACTCATTAGTGCAGGTGCAATAATAAAACCTCCACCGGCGCCAATACAACCTGTAATCAGTCCTGCCAGAAGACCTACCAGTATGGATACAACAAAGATGCCCATATTATAGTAAGCAGGGCTGTAGGCATGATGTCCTCCAATAAAGTCCGGCATGCTTCCTGCTATATCATCAGCAAATGCTATACCGCCTACTATTGCAGTCATAACCAGTAGCCCGAGGAGCAAGACCCTTTTTTTATCCCCAAAGATTACTTTTGCATTATTGATTTCCCATTGGGCTAAAGCTTGTGAACCCATCATCATAAACTTTCCCCATTGTTTAAAAAAATTCATTGTTTGTTTACCTCCAAAATCGTTAATAAAAATGTTACTATTGCCTAATTACTGTTTTCTTTATTATTTAATTTTATGGTTCGTCCTTTTTTCTTTTAGTTCTTTTTTTCTATAAGCATCCTCCATTTTATTGATCAGCTCGTTTAATTTGACAGGCTTCGGGATATAATCAAATGCTCCCATCTTTATGGTTTCCATGGCAGTGTTGACTGTGGCATGTCCGGTTAACATGATTACTTCTGTTAAAGGAGATAGCTTTTTAATTTCTTTTAACGTTGCAGCTCCGCTTATCCCTGGCATTCTCATGTCAAGGATGACAACATCAATGTTATTTTGATTAATAAATTCAATTGCGTCTTCTCCTGAAGACACCTCAGAAACTGTATGGTTCCTGACAGCCAGCTGTTTTGCAACTGACTCACGAAATTGATCTTCATCATCGACTAATAGAATTTTCATTTTTATATCTCCTTACTTAACTCCATGTTTATGCGTTTCCAGAAGTGTCAACAGGAAGAGAGACTGTAAAAAGACTCCCTTGTCCTGGCAGGCTCTGGACTTCAAGTGAGCCATTCATCGCATCAATAATGCTTAAAGAAATACTTAAACCAAGGCCGGTTCCTTTGCCTGGATCTTTGGTTGTAAAAAAGGGATTAAATATTTCCTCAATCTGATCAGGATTCATTCCATGACCACTATCCTGAATCATAACCCTGATAAATCCATCCTTTAAACTGGTTGACAGGGTAATTGTTCCTTTTCCGGATATTGCATCTCCGGCATTGTTAATAAGATTTAAAAAAACTTGTCCGATATGATCCGGGTCAACATTAATTTCAGGCAGGTCAGAATCATAATTTTTAATCAATTCAATATTTTCAACATTAAATTGATGCTTTTTTACACCCTGAGTGGTTTTATCTAACAGATCATTTATATTAGCTAAAATGCGTCCCGGCTTATTTTTTCGTCCAAAATCAAGTAATTGTTTTGTTATTCCACTTGCTCTGAAGGCTGCTGTTTCAATGATATCAAGTTCTTTGTTAATATTTTCAGGATTTTGGTCTAAATTGAATTCAGGGTTGAGTATATCTCTTACAACACCGGTTGTTGATGTGATTATTGCCAGAGGATTGTTTATCTCGTGGGCAATCCCTGTTGCAAGTTCTCCTACTGATGCAAGTTTGGAAGCATGAATCAGTTGTCCTTGAAGATGATGACTGTTTTCTGCAATAGTCTGGGCACGTTTAACCAATTTACCAATAACTATCCATACTACAATTGCGAGTAAAGATATTATAATGATAAAGCTTATTGTCATTATATATTTGGTTTTGTACATTTGTGCGTGTACAAGCCTTAAAGGCTGGCTGATAATAAGAGCCCAGGGCGTTTCATGCAGCCATGCATGAGCTGTTAGTTCTTTACCACTTTTACCTGATATTTCTTTAACACCAGACAAAATATCCAATGAAGGCATATAACTGCTTTTCCCAAGTAGATTCCCACTGTCAGGATCAACAATCTGGTATGTTCCTTTATTGTTGATTAGTGTTGTTTTGACTTCCTTACCTTTACTTATAGAGCGAAGAAACATGTAAAATTTATCAGGGTCAATTGTAGCTCGGAAAATATTCATTTCCCCATGTATCATCTGCTTTACTGCAATGGTAAAATGAGGTTTGTTTCTAAAACCAAGGTAGATGTCAGTGATAATATATTCTTTTTCATTGTTTATCAGAGTACGGAACCATTCTTCTTCTTTATAATTTTTATTAAGGAGTTCAGGAAAGGATCCGGCATAGCCTGTTTGAATGCCTTTTTTATTTAGGAAGCCTACATCAACAAATGCATCGCTATTTTGTTTAAGTGTTTGAAGATAATAGAGCATTTTATCCTTAGAAGGGTTTGAAGTATCCATCCTGTTATAAAAAAGGTTGCGGATATTCATTTTTCTTTCCAGGAGAAACAGGTCAATGGTATTTCTCTGGCTTTTTGCAAGAGCTTCAAGGTTATATTTCCCTGTTGTTTTTAAAGTTGATGTGAATTGGAAATGAAAATATGCTGAAAGAAGAATATGCGGAATAATAAAGCAGGCTAAAACACCGACAATTAGAAGATAACGAAGCTTAATAAAATCTTTTTTTGTTTTGGCCAACCCGTCAGAACAGTCAAAATTCAGTTGAGTCGCTGGTTTCTTTCCAGGTTCATTTTTCATATTTTGTTTTATTGTATTCATATTATCCAAAACCCAAAAAATAGTTGCATAACCCTGCTTGGTTACTAACATCGCAATACTCATGCCAAGAAGAGACTACAAAAAAAAGTGTGGCTAATTATTTGAAATAAAAGGGAATCGAGTTATTTCTATGAAACAACAAAAGTTTAATAAACTATAGATTTAGAAGAATTGCGAAAAATTTTAGAAGAATTGCGAAAATTAAAAAGGCAGGTAAATAATAAATTTTGCTCCATCAAGGTAATCACTTTTATGAACTTCAAGCATACCATTATGGTCTTTAATTATTCTTTTACATATGCTCAACCCAATACCCGAACTGTTCTTTGTAGTGTAGAATGGATCAAATATTTTGTCTTGCAAAGATTTTGGTACACCAATTCCGGAATCTTCAACATCAATACAGAGATATTCATCCTGGATATAATAAGTTGAGATAAAAATAGTCTTGCAGCCTTCTTCTTTGGTTTTCATTGCCTCTGCAGCATTTATTAAAAGATTTATAAGCACTTGTTCAATCATATTGTTGTCTAAAGCACATTCCGGAAGTTTTTTATTAAGTTTGGTTTCAATAACCACACCGCTTTTTCTTAATGTTACTGAAGCAAAATCAAGGGCATTTTGAACAGGGATATTTATATTCAAGTTTGTTAGTTTGAGGTTGCTGGGTTTTGAGAAATCAAGAACTCTTTTGATTACTGCTTCTATTCTGTTTGATGCAGATTGTATTTTGGAAAGTATTTTTGCTTCTGTTTCAAACTCTTCCCTTCCTGTACAAATTTTTTCAAGGGCTTTTAAATAGATGTTAATCCCGGAAAGCGGGTTTCTTATTTCATGAGCTATCCCTGCTGCAATACGCCCAAGAGATGTCATTTTATCCTGGATTCTTAAAAGGTGTTCAAGCTCTTTGGGCTTTGTCATATCCATTACACTTAACAGCACTGCTTCTTTCGAGTTGAATTCTGTTCTGATTGCCCTGCAAAATACTGATTTCATAGCCTGACTGTTTTCCTGTTTCTCTGCCGGAGAGATTCTGAAGTCTACATCCTGGCTGTCAAAATCAGTTGTTGTAATTATTTTTTTAAATTCTTGTATTTTATCTATATCTTCTGAATGAATTCGCTGGTTGGAAAAGAAAAAAGATGAATCCGGCAAAAAACCAAATATTTTTTTATATTCAGGATTCTGGAAAATAATGGAATCACCCTGCAAAATTGCAATCCCTGTTACTGCATTCTTTGTAAGATCTTTGAATCTTTTTTCGCTTTCCTCAAGGGCAAGCCTGTCCCTTTTCCTTTCAATTATTTTACCTATCCTTACAGAAATAGAATGTATCAATTTTTGTTCTTCTTCTAAAAAAACAGGGTTTTTATCACCCTTGCCAGCTTCTGAATAGCAGACTGTCAGTACGCCTATGGATTCATGATTGACAACTATTCTGTTTTTAAGCCTTAGAGATGTCTCTTTATAGTTGTCAGTTTTATAACTTTGATTAGTATCTCCAAGAAAAAGTTCAGCACATGCTTTTTCAGGATGTTGCATTGAAAAGGGTATCAGGTCAATGCCGCCTTTAAGTATTGCTTCCAGAGTTAATTCTTTTTTTTCTATCAGTTTTGAAAATGAGTAGAAAAAATTAAGCTCAAGATTTCTTTTTTTAAGATCCGCCGCTGTTTTTTTGAAAATATTTTCCCGGGTTATTCTGTGAATCCCTGCTGCAATATTTAAAGCAGTCTCTTGTAAGAAGGTTTGCTCTGTCTTTATTGAAACAAGTTCTTTTTGAATAGTGACAAAAAGAACCCCATAAATTTTTTCAACATACTTTAATTTAATTGTAAGAGATGCCCAGGTTGATTCACAAACTGAAGATGTACAATCTTTACATAATTTCGACTTGTGTTTGAAAAGCAGAATTTCGTCATTGTTAAGAGATTGTTTGATACATAAAGTAGAGGCAGACAAATCAGATATCTTATCATCTGATAATGATTCCTTTTCTGAATCCATGTTCAGGATAATTTTAGCATTCTTGTAGTTCCTGAATTTTTTAAGTGCATCACAAATTGATGAAATAAGAGATGCAAGGTTTGTTTCTCTTATAAGAATAAGGTCAATGCTTTGGAATGCGTTTGAGGTTATATCCTGGTGTTTAGACTCTATATTTTGTTCCAACAAACGCTCCTTCCTATTTATCAGGTAAGTTTTTTTCTTTTGTAACGAAATGTGTGATGATTCATATTCAGGAGTTTTGCAGCCTTACTTTCGTTTCCGTCTGCAAGCTTGAACGCTTCATTTATGTAAAATTTTTCTATG
>JAGLLQ010000361.1 GCA_023140455.1 Desulfobacteraceae bacterium
CGTGCAAGGGGGCAAACACTTGTTTCAAAAAGATCACTTATTTTTATCATTGATGCATCTGTTTTGCCGGCTGCTCCCATACTTGACACTATCTTTAAGCCTTTTTCCTTTGCCTTGCAGATAAGGTTTACTTTTGAATTTAAGCCGTCTATAGCATCAATAACAATATCAATATTTTGTGGTAACAGATCTTCTATGCTTTCAGCATTAACAAAGGAATCATGGATATCAACAACACAGTCCGGATTAATATCTTGTATTCTTTTTTTTGCAAGTGTTGCTTTTTTTTCTCCAATGGTGGAGTGCAAAGCATAAATCTGGCGATTGATATTTGAAGGATCTATTTCATCAAAATCAATAAGGATGAAATGGCCGATTCCTGTTCGTGCAAGCGCTTCTACAGCAAATGATCCCACAGCTCCAAGTCCAAAGACCGCAATCTTTGCCTGCTTGATTTTATTTAATGCTTCAGCTCCAAGAAGCTGTTCTGTTCGTATAAATTGATTCATTAGAAAGGCTCTTATGTTATGCCTTATATGCTATTTGAAACCCTATGAATGCAGCGAAAAGTCCAACAATAACTTGTATCGCAATATTATGCAGGGCATGAAAGGCATTTCCATTTTGCATCATTTCAATGGTTTCATAGCTAAAGGTTGAAAAAGTTGTGAAACTCCCAAGGATTCCAACAAACATAAACAGGCGTATTTGAGGAGTAAAAAATTGATGGTTTTCTGCCCATCCATTTAAAAGTCCTAATAAAAGGCAGCCTAAAATATTTACAATAAGAGTACCAAGAGGGAAGGCAAGTTCCTTAAACAGGCCTTGTGACCATAAAGTAACAAGATAACGCATTATTGAACCTATAAAACCACCAACACCAATTATTAAAATACTTTCCATAAAGATGATTATTTTTTAGATATATTAAATAACCTTACTCCATTATTATATGTTTTCCTTGTATATTCTTTTACAGGAATTTTTTTTATTTGTGAAGCGATATCTGCAATAAAAACAAGGTTTTCCGGCCTGTTAACTTGAGTATTCTTTTTTTTAGGCAGCATACTTGGTAAAATATCAGGACTGTCAGTCTCAATCAGCATTCTGTTTTCTGAAACAGCTTTTAAGGCTTTTATCACTTTTTTTGCACCAGGGCGTGTTATGGAACCAGAAAAAGATATATAGAAACCATATTTTTCAAATAAAGGAATCATATCAGAAGATCCAGAATAAGAATGTATAAGACCTTTAGTTGGAAGTTTGCCTATCTTTTTTATTAAATGAATAAATAAATCCCAGGCTTTTCTGATATGAATTGATATGGGAAGCTTTAGTTCTTTTGCAAGCATAAGCTGTTCAGTAAATATTTTTTCCTGTAAAGACCGATCAAATCCTTTAATAGCAAAATCCAGCCCTGCCTCTCCTATTCCCGGAGTAAAACTGTTTTTCACCCTTACAGTCTCAGACTCTAAAAGACCCACAAGATTCTTTTTCCAATTTAAGGAAAGATTATCAACAAACCATGGATGTATTCCATAAACCGGAATGATAGAATCATGTTTTAATGATAGTCCTCGGACATCATACCAGTCCTTCTCGCATGTGGCACAACAGACCATGTATTCAATACCAGCAGCATTGGCATGCTTTATTATCTGGTCCTGATCTGCAATTATTCGCGAATCCTGTAAATGACAATGTGCGTCAATTAGGTTCATTAGCTTTGATACCTTTAGAATCTAATTAAAATATGTATTTTATACTACTATTTTGAAAAAGTCTGGTGAAATTATGCTATTATGGTAACTTATTTTTAAGAATAGAGATAAATAATAGCTTGTTATGATACTCAATCACTTTTAAGGAGATAGCTAAATTGTCTGAACATAAGGTAATTATAATGCGTTGTAATGATTACGACCCGGATTTAATATCTAAGATTATTGAAGAGGGTATGAAGGAATTAGGTGTAAAGCCTTTTGGAAATATTCTTTTAAAGCCAAACACAGTTATTGCACATCCTGAAATTTTTCCTTATGCTTTTACGCGCAAAGAATTTTTAGATGGTATGCTTGATGCTACAAAAAAGGTCGCAGAAAATGTAAAAGAGATAAGCGTGGGCGAGCGATGCGGCATAACAATCCCAACAAGATTCTGCTTCAAGAATGCAGGTTATCTTGAGGCCATTAAAAAACATAAAGCAAAAATTCATTATTTTGATGAAGAGAAAAGTGTTCCTGTTAAGCTTACAAAGAAGGGCAGGCTTAGGGATAGGGTCTTTATACCAAAATCTGTAACTAAAACAGATTTTTTAATTAATCTTCCTAAATTTAAAGCGCACCCCTGGACAAGACTTACTCTGAGTTTAAAGAATTTTATTGGTATTCAAGATGACAGGCACAGACTTGTGGATCATAATATTCATTTAGAAGAGAAAATTGCTGATTTGCAGGA
>JAGLLQ010000362.1 GCA_023140455.1 Desulfobacteraceae bacterium
ATGTCAATAGATTTTTTGAAAAAAAGAGAATTTGACAAATTTATTGTTTGCACTAATATCTGATAAAATATAATGGTATTAGTACAATAATGAAAAAAATTAAAAATAAAAAAACTCTGCTTCAGATCAAAACTCTTCCTGATCTCCCTATTACTTCCAAAAAAGATGAAATCATTGAGAAAGTCATTAATAACAGTGTTATAATAATTTCAGGAGAAACAGGGTCCGGGAAAACAACTCAGATACCAAAGTTTCTTGTACAGGCGGGCCTTGGTACAAAAGGAATGATCGGATGCACCCAGCCAAGAAGAATTGCTGCAATAAATGTTGCTTCCAGAATAGCAGAGGAGCTGGGACAGAGGGTCGGTGAATCAGTAGGTTATAAAATTCGATTTGATGATAAGTCTTCAAGAAATTGTGTAATAAAAACTATGACAGATGGGATTTTACTTGCTGAAACTCAGAAAGACAGATTTTTAAATCAATATGAGGCAATTATTGTTGATGAAGCACATGAACGAAGCCTTAATATTGATTTTACTCTGGGTATTTTAAGAAATCTTATAAAAAAAAGAAAAGATCTAAAACTTATAATTACGTCTGCAACAATAGATACAGAAAAGTTTTCTAAAGCCTTTGATAATGCTCCTGTTATTGAGGTCTCAGGAAGAATGTTTCCTGTTGAAAAAATATATATGCCTGTTAAAAGTGTATCAGATTCATCTGAATCATCAGGTTCAAAAAATGAAACAGATGACAGTGAATATATAGAAGCAACCGCTGATGCTGTTGATCATATTATTTCCAAGTCATTAAAAGGTGATATTCTGATATTCATGCCGACAGAACAGGATATTGGAGAGACTATTGAGCTTGTCAGGGCAAGGCAGAGAGAACATAGAGGGCTTTTAATATTGCCTCTTTTTGCCAGACTTGCATCAAAAGACCAGCAGAGAATTTTTTCAAAAAGTCATTTAAGAAAAATTATTGTTGCTACAAATGTTGCTGAAACCTCACTTACAATACCCGGTATAAAATATGTGATTGATACAGGGCTTGCCAGAATACCAAGCTATTCACCAAGAACCAGAACTACATCTTTACCTGTAAGAAAGATTTCCCAGAGCAGTGCTAATCAGAGAATGGGAAGATGCGGACGGGTTGAGAACGGGGTATGTATCAGATTATTTAGTGAGGAAGGCTTTCATTCACGACCATTCTTTACCTCACCTGAAATTGTAAGAAGCAATCTTGCAGAAGTTGTTTTAAGAATGATTTCTTTAAAACTCGGAGATGTAGCGTCATTCCCTTTTATTGATTCTCCTTCCGAAAAGAGTATTAAAGACGGGTTCAATACTTTACTGGAACTTGGAGCAATAAAAGAGCAAGTAATTATAAGAAATAAAAAAAAGCAAAAAATATATAATCTTACAAAAATCGGGAAGATAATGGCACGTATCCCCATTGATCCAAAACTTTCCAGAATATTAATAGAAGCTGACAGGCGAGGGTGCCTTAATGAAGCAATAATTATTACATCAGCAATAGCAATAGCAGATTCAAGACAGCGTCCAAGAGAAAAAGCACAACAGGCAGATCAGAAACATGCTATGTTTAATGATTCAAGCTCTGATTTCATTTCTTATTTAAAAATTTGGAACGCATATAAGGATGCGCAAAAGAAATTAAAATCCAGATCAAAGTTGAGAAAGTTTTGTAATGATAATTTTCTTTCTTTCAGAAGGTTAAGAGAATGGGAGGATATAAGCAGACAGATAAGGAAAATTTTATCTGAAAACTCAATTACCGGTAAAAAGGTTCAATTTAATACCGGGACCAAAGGGCTCAAGTCAAAAGAAAATGAAATAGGTGGAGATGTCTATGCAGCTATTCATAAATCTTTTCTGACAGGCTATCTTGCAAATGTGGCTCATAAAAAAGAAAAATATATATTCAATGCTGCAAAAGGACAGCAGGTTATGATCTTCCCAGGGTCTGGTCTGTTTAAGAGTGCAAATACCTGGATTATGGCTGCTCAATTCATCCAAACAAGCCAGCTTTTTGCAAGAACCATTGCAAATATTGATCCTGCCTGGGTTGAAGAAATAGGGAAAGACCTTTGTACATATACATGGTCTTCACCTCATTATGAAAAGAAGAGAGGAGAGGTGGTTGCAAAAGAGCAAGTCTCTCTTTTCGGTTTAATACTTATTGGAGCAAGATCGGTTTCATATGGCAGAGTGAGCCCTTCAGAAGCGGGCGACATCTTTATCAGAAAAGCTCTTGTGGAAGGGGAGTTAAATAAAGAATTCGGGTTTATGACCCATAATAATGCATTGATAGAAAAAGTGCAGACTTTGGAAGATAAGACAAGAAAAAAAGGCATTATTGTTACAGATGATGATATTTTTTTATTTTATAAAAAAAGGCTTAAGAAAGATTTTTTTAATATCAGTACATTTTCAAAATACATAAAAGATAAAGATGATTCTTTTTTAAGATTAACCGAAGATGATTTAATCAAAGAGCAGGTTGATGATGAAGAACTTTTAAAATTTCCTGACACTCTTAAAATGGGAACAGGAAAATTTAAACTTGAGTATGCATTTTCTCCCGGTTCAAAAAATGATGGAGTAACTGTAAAAGTACCTGCAGTATCAGCACCTTCAATATCGACCCACGCAATAGAGAAACTTGTACCAGGCCTTTTTGAAGAAAAAATTATCAGTTTAATAAAAAATCTTCCTAAAAAGTACAGAACAAAACTTGTTCCGGTTTCTGAAACGGCTGCAATAATTGCAAAACAAATGCCACAACAGGATAAACCTTTATTTACATTGCTGAGCAATTTTGTAAAAGAAAGATTCAATCTTGATATCCCGGCATCTCAATGGTCTGATAAAAACCTTGACCAGCATCTTAAAATGCGTATTTCAATCAGAGATGAGAAAGACAAGGAAATAGCTGTGTCAAGGGATAATTCTCTTATAAACAAGTTCTATGACAATGATTTTTCAAGTAAAAGTGTATTTGAAAAAGAAAAAGCAAAGCTGGAAAGAGAGAATCTTTTGTTGTGGGATTTTGACAATCCTGGTGAACCGATTATAATCAGGGAAGAAAATGGTATTACTTATAATGTTTTTTTAGGCCTTGCAAAAGAGGAGACAAAAGTTTCACTTCGCCTTTACAAATCAAAGCAGCTTTTTTTAGACGGGCATAAAAAAGGCGTTCAACATTTATATCTGATATCTTATGCTGAACAATTTAAATCACTTAAAAAGGATTTGAGAGCATCTAAGGTTATTAAAAAACATGCTGATTTTTTTAGTGGAGCAAAAGAGTTTCAGACTCAACTATTTAATTCGATAACCCAACACTGCTTTTTAAAAGATATTAGAGGGAAACAAGAATTTTTAAATCATGCTGAAACTTTTTTCCCTCTATTATATAATAAAACTTTAGAGTTTATTAAAATAATAGATAGTCTGCTTGATGAATATAGGACTACTGATACATATTTACAACGACTTAGCCTGAAAGCTGATAAAAGAGTTAAAGTTAAAGAGTTGATTCAAAGATTGCATGATGATTTTGAAAGCCTTGTACCAAAAAATTTTCTTGGGCTTTATGATTTTACAAGGATAGAAAATCTTCACAGATATGTTAAAGCAATAAGGATAAGAGCAGAGCGTGCCTTTGGTGACCCCATCAAAGATAGTAAAAAAGCTTTGCCTGTAGAGAAATTTTCTAAATATCTTAATATACTGCTGGAAAATTTATCACCAGGTACGTCCAAGGAAAAAGCAGAAAAAATCGAAGAGTTTTTCTGGATGCTGGAAGAATATAAGATCTCGGTTTTTGCCCAAGAGATAAAGCCAGCCTTTAAAGTGTCAGCTAAAAAACTTGATCAATTCGTAAGTCAAATTTCAAAAATGGTTTAGCTTATTATCCTAAATATTTGTTTGAAAGATAGAGCTTCAAGGGACTTTTTTCGCTTAGGTTTTAAATTTTTAAAATGCAAAAAATTTAAAAGATGCGCTCTAAAAAGCCCTTCAAAGCTCGATCAAGCAAGCTGTACCAAAATAGAGAAACATTTGAATCTCTGATTGACTTCCATGATTTCATATTGTATTGACAAAGAAGGAAAAATTAATGAGGATTTTTCCTTCTTTAGTAATAGTATCACAATAGGAGTATTACAGTATGGAAAAGTGGCAAATACTCTTCGGTATAATTACATCAATCGGTGTAATTGTTAGTATCTATTTCAAGTTTCGAAATAATAAAAGAACCATTTTCGAAATAATAAAAGAACCATAATTCCCAAAAGCACTGATCATGACGGGAATAATATTGGGCACCGGATCAGTCAGCAAGTACCAAAGGTCAACAATAATGGCGTATCAGGAGAGGCCTTGATAAAATTTCTTCAAAAATTATCATTTCCCAAAAATCAGACAAGGAAATTCGGGACTATATTGAAGGGGAAATGAAAAATTTAACGTTAGTAAATGCCGATTTTGATCAACTATCTCAAAAGTTCATTAATTCATCGGTTAGCTGGATTATTAAAGTAGATCGAATAGAAAAAGATGACGAGGAGAACTGTAAAGTATTTTTCGACCAAACGGATTATTCAAGGGTCGAATGTTTCATAGTTAACCCAGAGGACTTTCCGATTATTAAATTTGCCAAAAGGAAAAACAAATACAGAATACAAGCTCAAATAAAACGTTTTGATTCAACATGGATAGAATTGGACAGAGTTACTCATCTGGAGAAGCTGTAGGTCTATAATAGATATGGAATACCCTATCATCACATAACCATACAATTGTATCTGACGTGAAGGGTCG
>JAGLLQ010000363.1 GCA_023140455.1 Desulfobacteraceae bacterium
AAAGCCTTATGGGCTGGTCTTGGCTATAGATGAACAAGAGAAAATCATCCAAAGTTTACATGAGCTGACAGGAAAATAGCTCAAAGAGATCACTTCGGCCCGGGAATATGGTGGATATTTCTATCTGGGCAGTTCCATAATGATCGGATTGGAAAATATAAATTGCCTTAACGCTTTATTAAGATAGGAATACAGATTCGTTTAGTGATAAGTAAGAATTGTTCAATCTGTGAGCCGCAATCCGCAACCAACCGGAATGAGTAATGAAGATCAAATATTCTTATGGCAAATTATCAGCAGTTGATTTTTAAATATTGACTTTATAATTTAATTCTTTTAGGAATTAAGGGTTATATAGTGTAAATTATAATAAAATTTTAACATAATTGAGAGGCAATAATGGCACAGCTTATTTCTGATAGAAGAGATGTTGATTTTGTATTACATGAACAAATTGGAACTGTTGAACATGAAAAGTTTGCTGAATTTGATAAGAAAACTATTGATTTGATAGTTACCGAAGCAAGAAACCTTGCCATTAAAGAAATTTTGCCTACACAAAAATTGGGTGATGAAGAGGGTTGTACGCTTGAAAATGGAGAGGTAAAAGTTCCTGAATCATTTCATCGTGTATATAAAATATTCAACGAAGGTGAATGGCTTGCCATGACGGATGATCCTGACTGGGGTGGTCAGGGTATGCCTAAAACCGTTGCGTTGGCAGCAAATGAATATATGATCGGTGCAAATCCTTCATTTATGCTGTATATTGGAATGACCCATGGTGCTGCAAGACTTGTCGAATCTTTTGGAACCAAAGAGCAAAAAGACCTTTATCTTGAAAATATGTTTTCCGGTAAATGGGGCGGTACTATGCTTTTAACAGAGCCTGAAGCAGGTTCTGATGTTGGTGCTTTGATAACTACTGCAACAAAAAATGAAGATGGTACTTATTCCATAAATGGCTCTAAGATATTTATATCAAGTGGAGATAATGATCTTGTTGAGAATATTATCCACCCTGTTCTCGCAAGAGTTGAAGGCGCTCCTGAAGGTACAAAAGGTATTTCTCTCTTTCTTGTTCCAAAATATAAAGTTAATGATGATGGAAGCCTCGGCGAATTTAACAATGTTGAATGTGTAGGCCTGGAAGAAAAAATGGGGATTCATGGTAATGCTACTGCAACTCTTGCGCTGGGTCAGAAAGGTGAGTCTACAGGAACACTTTTGGGTGAAGAAAATAAGGGCATGGCAGAAATGTTTGTAATGATGAATGAAGCTCGTGTGTTTGTAGGGTTGCAGGGCTTTTCTGTTGCTTCAGCATCATATATGTATGCCCTTGATTATGCCAAGACCAGAATACAGGGAAGGCACATGCTGGCAGGCAAAGACAGAGGATATGAAAATGTTCGTATTATAGAACATCCTGATGTTCGACGTCAGCTCCTTACAATGAAAGCCTATGTGGATGGTATGCGCAGCCTGCTTTATTATAATGCAAAATGTCTTGATATTGCAGGCTGTACTGAAGATGAAAATGAAAAAGCAGAATACTCGGGACTTGCAGAGGTTTTAACCCCAATTGTTAAAGGCTATATAACAGACAGGGCTTTAGAGGTTTGTTCCCATGGTGTTCAGGTATTTGGCGGTTATGGTTATACTAAGGATTTTCCTGCTGAACAACTGATGAGAGACTCCAGGATATTCATGATCTATGAAGGAACAAATGGAATACAGGCTATCGATCTTATGGGAAGAAAACTCAACATGGCGGTCGGGAAAGTATTTGAAAATTTTCTGTCTAAAATAAAAGAGACCATAGAAAATGCATCCGGGATTGAAGGTGTTGAAGCACTTGCTGAAAAAGTTAAACTTGTAATGACAAAGTATGAAGAACTTGTTAAAGAGATAAAAGAGCGTAATAATGTCGGCAATGTTTTAAATACATTTTCTTTTGCACATCCTTTTTTGGAAATCACAGGTGATTTAAGTGTGGCATGGATGCTTCTCTGGAGAGCATCTGTTGCAGCTCCTAAATTATTAAAAAAAGCAGGAAGCCTTGAACAGGCAATAATTGCAGAAAAAGCTTCAAAAAATAAAGATGTAGCTTTTTATGCAGGTCAGGTTCAGACTGCAAAGTTCTTTATAAATAAGATAATACCTGCCACAATGGGTAAAATGGATGCAGTCTTTGAAGGTGATACTTCAGTCGAAGATATGCCTGAGGCATCATTTGGCTCAAAATAAATATTGGAGGTGTATATTATGTTAGATTATATGAAAAAAAGTTTTTTAACAGGTGTGGGACTTGCTTTAAGATCAAAAAAAGAGATTGAAGAGCTTGCAAAGGAATTTGCAAAAAAATCTGAAATGGATCAGGAACAGGCAAAACAGTTTTTTGAGGAGCTCCATGCAAAATATGATGACACAAAAATAAAGCTTGATACAAAGATCGAAGAACAAATTAAAAAAGTGATTAACAAGCTTGATATTCCAACTCATTCAGAGATGAAAAACTTGACAGATAGAATTGAGAAGCTTGCCCAGGCAATAGAAGAGTCAAAAAAATAGAAAGGTATTATGCTCAGCATTAAAGAAATAGGCGGTATTACCAGAAAATACCGCCATGTTATGCGGTATCGTCAAATCCTTGGGATTATTTTTAGATATGGATTTGGCAACATTATTGATGCGTTGAATATTGAGCAGTATATAGAAGTTGGTTTAAAACTTATTTCCAAAGATAGAAAAGAAAAGATAGAAAAACTTTCAGGGAACGAAAGAATAAGGCTGATATTTGAAGAGCTTGGTCCTACTTTTATTAAATTAGGGCAGATAGTTTCATCCAGGCCTGATCTTGTTCCTGTTGATCTGGTGAATGAACTTTCAAAACTTCAGGATAAAGTCCCGCCGTTTAAATTTGATAAGGTTGAGGCAATAATAGTTGCGGAATTTGGCGAACCTTTTGAAAATATTTTTGAGACAATTGATAGAAAGCCATTGGCTTCTGCATCTATTGGTCAGGTGCATAAAGCAAAATTAAAAAATGGCCTTGATGTTGCTGTTAAAATTCAGCGACCGGGGATAAAAAAAGTTATTGAAGTTGATCTTGAAATTATGCATCATCTTGCCTCGCTCATGGAAACACATATCAAGGAAATTGCTCCTCACAGACCAGTAAGGATTGTGGAAGAGTTTGCAAAAACTTTAGGGAAAGAGCTTGATTATTCTATTGAAGCATCAAGTATTCAAAGGATTAACGATCAGTTCAAAGATGACGATACTATCCATATTCCAATGGTTTATACTGATCAGTCAACAGATAAAGTTTTGACAATGGAATATATTGAAGGGATCAAGATATCTGAGATCGATGATATTGATTCAGCAGGTTTTGATAGAAAGATCATTACCAAACGCGGGGCTGATTTTATAATGAAGCAGGTGTTTGAAAATGGGTTTTTCCATGCAGATCCTCATCCAGGGAACCTTTTTGTAACTAAGGATAATGTGATATGCCCGATTGATTTCGGGATGACAGGATTCGTTACCAGAACTACACGGGAGTTTTTTGCGGATTTACTTCACAGTATTGCGACTGGTAATACAAGACTTTCAACAAAGCTCCTTTCCGAATTAACTGAGTATGATGAAAGACCTGATTTTGATTCTCTGGAAAGAGATATTGCTGATTTTATTTCCATGTATACATCAAAACGATTAAAAGATATCAAAACAGGCACAATGATAAACCAAGGTCTTGAAATGTGTGTTGGATATGGGATTAAAGTCCCACCTGATTTTTTTCTTATGATAAAAGCTTTTGTTGTAGTTGAAGGCATTGCAAAAAGGCTTGATCCTGATTTTGATATGACTTCCCATGCAATTCCTTATGTTAAGGCAATTAAACTGAAAAAATTTTCACCTTCAAGAATAACTGAGAATGTCGGCGAAATTGTTAGGGATTCATGGAAATTAATGCAGTTTTTCCCCGGAGATCTGCGAGAGCTTTTACATATTGCAAAACAGGGAAAGATGAACATGAATTTGAAAATTTCAGGGCTTGATAAAATCCTTGAAACACATGATCAGACAAGCAATAGAATAGCTTTCGCCATTATAATTGCAGCATTGATAATGGGATCTGCACAACTTATCAATTCAAATGTTCCGCCTTTGATTTTTGATGTTTCTGTAATTGGAATTGTAGGATTTGTCGCAGCAGCCATGATGGGTATCTGGTTGTTATGGGCGATAATTAAAAAAGGCAGATTGTAGCAGCAATTAAAAAAACATCATCTGTCATCGACATAAGGATGCCAGTCAGATTTTCTTAATTTACCGACTTTTAAAATTGCAATTTCAGAGTTGGATGAATCAAACACAACCTTTCGTCCTATTTCTCCTCCAACATCTTCAGAGGCGATGTGGATTTTCTTTGATTTCAGTATTTCGCGAGCCACTGTATGGTTGTCTGCGCCAATATTTTTTTCAGAATACTTTCGATTAAATGCTCCTCCAAAAATTTGTGCTTCCAGATGTTTTGTTTTAGAACCGTTCTTTATCATCATGCTGATAAGGGTTGTAATAGCTACATTGCCGTATAAAGCAGTGGTCTTACCCTTTTCCGTTATTGCGGGATAAAGAAAATGATTCATTCCGCCAAATTTCAGTTTTTTATCAAAAAGGCTGACAGAAACAGAAGAGCCTAAGACTACTGATATTGATGTTGATGTTTCAGGTAAATAAATAAAGCCAGGTTTAAGCAGATAGTCTTGCACCTGGAGTTTTTTTGAATCTTTTGTCATTATTTAAACCTTTTTTATACAATCTAAGATATTAATTTTTTCCAATATACATTGGAAAATTATTTTTTGTAAGAGAAAATTTTTATTAATATTGTCAATATTAATAGTGTGTGTTAAAAATATAAGTGATCGTAAGGTTAATCAAAAAAAATGAGCGTTTTGTTAAATAATTAATTTTCAGTTAAAAGGTCCTATGATGCCGGACGAATTTGTTATCAGAATCGGGTGTTTAAGAATTGCAGAACATTTTATTGCCGGAGTTACACAGGAAAGGCTGGAAAAAAAAGAGATTGAGCTGTCTTCTTCCGGGCTGGATCTGATTACCATGAATGCATTTGAACAAATAACCGACACACTGCTTAAAGGAGAAATCGACGGAGCTTTTATGCCGCTTCCTGTTGCTATGGATCTTTTCAGTCAAGGGCTCAAGATTAAGCTTCTTTTATTTGTTAATAGAGGAGGCGGAATATTTATAAAGAATAATTACGCTGAAATAAGACATATGGAAGATTTTAAAAATAAAACAATTCTAACACCATGCCTTTTATCGGTACAGAATATGCTTTTGCATAAAATGTTTTTTTCAGCAGGACTGAAGCTTGGAAACAGCAGAGATAATAAAGCTGATGTCTTATTGGAAGTCGTTCCTTCAAATATTATAGCTGAGGTTATTGAAAATGATTCAGATCATGATATTGGAGGCTTTGTGGCACCGGATGCTTTCGGCCTCCAGGCAATTAAGGCTGGAGATTGTAAAGAGGTCTGTACCTTTGATTCTCTTTGGCCGAATCATCCTGATAATGTGTTTGTGCTGAAAGAGTCTGTAATTAAAAATAATCCGGAATATGTAGAGGAGCTTGTACATAGATTTATTGAGGCAGGCGAAATTATTGACCAGAGCGATGATGAAAGTATGGCATCAAGCATGCGATCATTTTTTGGACAAAATAATGATTTCATAGAGGGTCATGAAATCGTAAATGATTTGATTGCAAGAATAAAGGGAATATGTGCCCCGGAAAAGTTTTGCCCGGATTATTTGGTTATTGAAATCGCTCAGAATTATATGGTTGATCAGTTTTGCGTCATGGCTGAAAAAATAAAGGTTAGAAAGTTTATTGATACACGTTTTGCAGAAAATCTAAGGAGAGATTAAATAAGTTTTGAAAATAGAAATTGAAAAAGTATTAAAAAGTTATCAAAAACTTGATAAAAGCAAACATGTTGTTTTAAAAGATATTACTTTTAATATAGATAAAGGTGATTTCGTAATTGTTCTTGGGGAATCAGGCTGTGGCAAGACAACACTTTTGAATATGCTTGCAGGATTTGAGCGACCAACATCAGGGAGAATATTTGCAGATGGAAAAGAAATTGAAGGAGTACATCCGTATAGATCAATGCTTTTTCAGCAGCCGGCACTTATACCTTGGCTTACTGTTGAAGAGAATGTTGCCTATGGCTGCAAGATAAGAGGTGATGTTGATAACCTTGAATATAGAGTTATTCAGTTCCTTGAAATCATGGGGCTTTTAGGATATGCAAAGGAGAAACCTGATGAACTTTCTTTGGGCATGGCACATAGAACATGTCTTGCAAGGGCGCTTGTCGGGCTGCCAAAAGTGCTTCTTTTAGATGAACCTTTTGCAGCACTTGATACTTTTACCCAGAGCCATATCCATGAAGAGCTTGTTAATTTGTGGCTGAGCGAACAATTTTCAACAGTATTTGTAACCCATGATATTGATGAGGCGATTTTTTTAGGCAATAAAATAGTTTTGTTGGGAGGCGAGCCGGCAAGCATCCAGGAAATATTTGAGATTAATGAGGAATACCCCCGGGATATGAGTTCTTCGTCTTTTAAAAATATCAGAAATGATATTTTGGATAGATTTAAAAGGTCTTATATCGCTAAAAGAACACTTATTTAGGAGTTTGTTGGATGGCTTTCGACCCTTTATCTAAAAGCAGGCGATTTTTTTTAAAAACTACTGCAACCGGACTATCTGGTTTGTTTTTGCCTTCAAGGTTAAATGCCCGGTCTAATAAGACTTCTTTATCTATTGGATATCTTCCTATTACTGATGCAGCACCGCTTTTGATCGCTTATGCCCTGGGGTATTTCTCCCAGGAAGGGGTTGTAATTGACAGGCCGATTATGGTACGATCATGGAAAGTACTAACTGAATCATTTCTAACAGGAAAATTTGATTTAACACATATGCTTTTTCCTATTCCGGTATGGATGCGGTTTAAACATAAGATTCCTGTTAAGGTTCTTGCATGGAACCACACTAATGGAAGTGCGATCACAGTGAAAGGGAACTCGGATATTTATAGTTTTAATGATCTTAGAGGGAAACAGGTGGCCGTCCCTTCATGGTATTCCATGCACAACTTAATACTTCAGCTTGGGATTAAAACAGTGGGTTTGAGACCAGTAATAAAACCGCAGTCAAGCAAGCTTGAAAAGGATGAAGTTAATCTGTTTATCCTTTCGCCCCCTGAGATGCCGACAGCACTTTTGGGGAATAAAATAGATGGTTTCATTGTGGCTGAACCTTTTAACGCGCTTGCAGAATTGAAATTAAAGGCAAGAATAATGAGATTTTCAGGTGATATCTGGAAGGACCATCCGTGTTGCGTTATAGTATGTAATGAGGAATTAATAAATCATGACAGCTTATCAATTCAGAAAGCAGTGAATGCTATTGTAAGGGCTCAGCTCTGGCTGACTTCTAATCCCAAAGAAGCTGCATATCTTTTAAGCCGCGATGGTGAAGGATTTCTCCCCGTTTCAAAAAAGGTTCTGGAACAGGTTTTTAATGATCCATTAAAAAGTACATTAAAACACCCTCAATGGGATGTTCAAAGAATAGGTTTTCAGCCATATCCTTATCCTTCTGCAACAGAATTTATTATTAAGCAGATGAAAGAGACTGTGGTGGAAGGCAATATAGAATTTCTTGATAAAATTAACCCTTTTGCTGCAACAGAAGAATTGGTTGACGATAGTTTTGTATTAAAGGCAATTGATGAAATAGACGGAATTGAGAAACCATTACCAAGGGAAGAAATAGTTGAAATCAATTAATCGATTTATATATTCTAATTCAAAAGAGGTTGGGCTTAATACTATTTTTAGTAAAAAAGGCTCCGGTCTTTATATTGAAGCGGCGGGATTACTGATTTTTGTTTTGCTCTGGTGTATTTTTTCCTATTTTCTTTTTTCAAAAGAAGGTTCAGAGCACCTTCATGGGTTTTTACCTTTACCTACATTTAAGGCACTTATTGATTCCATGACTAATAGTTCTTTTTGGCTTTCTGCCTGGGCAAGTTGTAGAAGGGTGTTTGCAGGAATATTTATTGCCTCAATTATTGGAGTGCCAATAGGAATTGCAATAGGATACTATCCGGTATTCAGGAAATTTACATATTCACCTATTCAGTTTGTAAGAATGATAAGTCCTCTTTCATGGATGCCTGTTGCTTTGCTTATCTTTACAAGTTTTGAATCAGCAGTCTCTTTTCTGATTGTAATGGCATGTGTTTGTCCGATTATCCTTAATACAGCGATTGGTGTATTAAATGTTAATCCGCAATGGATGAAAATGGCAATGAATCAAGGAGCAGGGCATATCCAACTGATAAGAACAATCATTATTCCACATTCGATCCCCTATATGCTTACAAGTGTCAGACTTGCTTTGGGCATTGCCTGGATTGTACTTGTCCCGGCAGAATTTCTAGGTGTTTCTAACGGATTAGGATATTTGATTAATGATGCAAGGGATACAATGGAGTATGACAGGTTGATGGCCTTGATCATTGCTATTGGCATTCTTGGATTTAGTTTAGATAGAATTCTTCAGAAAATTCAAGGTATTTTTAGCTGGACATGGGCAGAGTAAATAAGATAAAATAAAAAAATAATAATATAAGGAGTTTTATTATGGCTGCAGACCCGAACATTAAAATTTTAGTTGCTGATGATTCCGGTACTATGCGAGTGATGTTTAAACAGATGTTGAATAAAGCTGGTTTTGAAAATATTGTGGTAGCGGTTAATGGAAAAGATGGTCTGGAGAAAGTAAAAGAGGAAAAACCTGACCTTATTGTGAGTGATTGGAATATGCCGGTGATGGACGGGCTTGAATTCCTTCAAGAGCTGAGAAAGACAGATAAATATAAAGATCTGCCATTTATTATGGCAACAGCCCAGTCAGACAAATCGTCACAAATTGCAATTATGGATGCAGGTGGAAATGGCCATGTCCCAAAACCTTTTGATGAAAAACAAATAAAAAAAGCTGTTGAAAAAGTTTTTGCACCAGAAGGTGAGGGAGATGATAAGCCGAAAAAAAAGAAAAGACAGGTTATCGGCGGCAAGGTTGAACTTAATGTAGCTCATATCCAAATTACTGATCACCTGGCACTTGGTGTTTTAAAACACAGGATTGATAAAGGTGAAGTTGAACCTGAACATTTTGACCTGACAACAAGCCTCAAGCCGGGCTGGAACCCGATTCAAGAGGGGCTTGAAAATGGTGAACTTGATTGTGCATTTGTTTTGGCTCCTATTGCAATGGATCTTTTCGCTTATGATTCTCCAATACAATTGGTTTTGTTTGCACATAAAAATGGAAGTACATTTGTAAGAAACAGGCATTATGATGTTAGATTTGATTCTCTCCAAAGTTATTATAAGTATAAAGTTGTTGATATTCCGCATAAAATGTCAGTGCATCATATGCTTGCACATCAGTTTTTAAAAGAACTCGGGCTTAAACCGGGTGTGCCGGGGAAAACAGCAATTAATGTGAGATTTGAGGTCGTGCCTCCTGTTAAAATGCCCGGGATTATGCAGGAGAATGAGGATGTCGCAGGTTTTATGGTTGCAGAGCCTATAGCTACCAAAGCCATATACGGCGAAATTGGAAACCTGGAATTTTTATCTGCAGCACGATGGGATAATCATCCATGTTGTGTTGTTGCCATGCAACAAGAGTATATTGATAAATATCCTGAAGCTGTTCAGGAATTTGTTTCACTTTTGAAAGATACTGGTGAATATATTGAAGATGATAAGACAAAGGCTGCAGATATTGCAGTAAGTTTTTTAGACCCTCAAGGGAAGCTTGGCTTAAATTCTCAGGTATTGCAGAATGTGTTTGCTCAGCCCCAGGCAATAAGATGGGATGGGCTTGATCCTGTTATAGAGGACTTGGATAAAGTTCAAAAATATATGCATGATGTTATGGGGATAGGAAAGATAATTGATCTTGAAAAGTTTATCAATAAAACATTTGCTAATAATTGTTAATAATTACATGTAATTCAGGCGAGGTATAGAATGAAACTTACAGACCCGGATATTATAAAAGAAGGTGAAAAAGATTTAATTGATGCTATAAAAGATGACCTTGATTTAGATTCAATAAATGAAATTATCAAAGACAAATTAAAAGTAAAAAATCTTGAATCCAAGGGTGGTAAGATTATTGTTCACAATAATGAGATTGCTTTTCAAATTGAATTTGAACTCAGCTTGAATGGAAGTTTGATGTTTGACAGGGAAGGGAATTATATCCCTGATGACAAGGATATTGGTTTAATTGAGGAACCTGAACCCCCGAAAGATGAAGATAAAGCAGAGGACACAGGTAAAGAAGAAGAGATAGAAGAGATAGAAAATGAGGTAGAGTCTGAAGCTGAAGCAGCCGAAGAAAAGGATGATGAAGATGTTGAATCTGATGATGATGTTGAAAATATTGCCTCTGAATTGATAACAGGGGATGATCTTGTTGCGGACGACCTGTCTAATGATTCTGAAAGTGATGAGCTGTCAGAAATAGATTTGGATATAGAAGGGTTTGAAGATGAAGACGATGACGATGATATAGATTTTTCCGATGATGAAGATATTGATGATATTTTAAAAGAGAGCAGAGAGTTTTGGGAAAATAAGAAAAGTGAATAAGGCTTGTTCAATATAATTAAGTATGGTTGTTGATTCGAAATTATTAAATAAGAAAAAAGCACTTGGAATTACTTCTGGCGGTCTTGACAGTATTCTATCAGCATTGGTTTTAAAAGATCAGGGGATTGATGTCTCCTGGATTTGTTTTAAAACCCCGTTTTTTTCTTCTGACGCTGCAGTGAGATCTGCTAAAACTCTTAATATCCCTTTAAAAGTAGAAGATATTACTGAGATCTATCTTTCATTACTCAAAGCTCCTCAAGCAGGCTTTGGGAAGAATATGAATCCCTGCATGGATTGCCATGCCCTGATGTTTGAAATGGCCGGGAAAGAGATGAAAAGACAGCAGGCTGACTTTCTTTTTTCAGGTGAAGTCGTAGGGCAACGTCCCAAATCACAGACTAAAAATTCCATGAGATATGTGGAAAAAAATTCCGGGTTTGCAGGATTAATATTGCGTCCTCTCAGCGCAAAATTGCTCTTGGAAACTATCCCTGAACAAAAAGGATGGGTTGATCGTTCAAGGTTATTAGATATTTCCGGCCGGTCCCGAAAAATTCAAATGGAAATGGCAGAAAAATATGGAATTAAAGATTATCCCACTCCTGCCGGCGGCTGTCTCCTGACAGATGCAGCCTTTTCTAATAAATTGAGAGATCTAATGTATGTGCAGAAAAATTATGAAATAAGAGAATTATATCTTTTAAAACATGGTCGTCATTTTAGAATTGATAACAGGCTCAAGGTAATTGTGGGCAGGTCTAAAGAGGATAATGATAATATTTTAAAATATTATCAAAAAGATAAAGATACTCTGATAAATCCTGCATCTTTGCCCGGTCCTGTTGTTTTGATTGTGTCAGGGGATGAAACAGATAAGATAGAAAAAACCGGGGGGCTTATTTGTGCTTCTTATACAAAAGCAAAACCTGGTGATTTAACAGATATACATATTGTATATCCTGATAAAGATTCAAACACAGAAAAAATATTTCAGGTAAAAGCCCGCCAGTGTTCAGATTTTAAAGAACTTATGGTTTGAAATTGAATAAAACCTTTGAATGATGCTTTATTTTAGTGGAAGGTCATCTTATCCCAGAAATCTTTTTCATCCTTAACCCAGTCTTCTCCGAATTTATTTTCACAGAATGAAGCAAGTCGGGTATACCATTTTTTCCAAGGATTTTTTCCCTTTGCTTTTGCGTCAAGAACATCATTGAGAAATATCTCAATATCAGCCATTTCTTCTTTTGGAATATAATACTGAGCGCCGCCTTTGTATGATTTTTCAATACTTTCAGGGCTTAAGGCATGAGCTGTAAGCATTACAGTTAATATTTTTTTGTCAGTTGCAATATCCAGAAGCGCATATCCGTCAACACCCATAATATCAAGAATAGCAATATCAAATTTTTGATTATTTAATAAAGATTTTGCATCTTCAAAATTTGCAGCTTTGGCAATTTCACACATGTTTAAAAGTTCTTCGAGAGATTCAAGAATATCTGGTTCGTCATCAACAATCAGAACTTTTTTATTCTCAAGTAGGTTTTCTGCCATAATTTTTCCTTTTCTATTTTTAAAAGCTATTAAATAGCTGGTTTATCAAAAAAAATCAATAATACTTAATTATTTTTGTCAATTAAAAGTTTGGCTTTAAGTTGACCGCAGGCCGCTGATATATCATTTCCTTTACTCTTTCTGATAATTGCAGTAAAGTTTTTATCAAGCAGAATTTGTAAGAATTTACTTACTTTTTTATTTGAAGGTTTTTTAAATGTTGTTCTATCATGCTCATTAAAAGGAATAAGATTTATTTTTGCTTTGATGGGAGCAAGCATTCTACATAATCTAACAGCATCATCTTCAGTGTCATTAACACCATCAATCAGAATATATTCAAATGTTATTTTATTCCTTGGTCTCATTTTAAATGTTTTACAGGCATTAAGAAGCTGTTTAAGAGGGTACCTATTATTTATCGGCATGAGCATTGATCGTGTTTCATCATCTGTGGCATTGAGGGAGACAGCAAGATTAGCATTTGTAACATGTCCGAGTTTCTCCATTTCAGGTACAAGTCCACAGGTTGAGATTGTGATTTTACCAACCGAGAGTTTGAGTCCATAATCAGCATCTGTCATTACTTTTAGTGCCTGAATAATTGTGTCATAGTTTGCTAGAGGCTCACCCATGCCCATAAACACAATATTTGCAATTTTATTATTATTTTTATCCTCTGTTAGGTATTGCCTGATATCACGGATTTGCGAGATTATTTCCGAAGGGTATAGATTTCTTTTAAAACCACCTTTTGCAGTAAGACAAAATTTGCAACCTTGAGCACATCCAACCTGGGATGATATGCAAAGTGTATAATGATCTTTTACAGGAATAAGGACAGATTCAATATGGTTTCCATCTTTGAGTTTAAATAGAAATTTTTCTGTCTTGTCTGAAGATTGTTCTTTATTTTCAAGATATAGTCTCGGAATGTTGAAGTTTTCATTCAATAATGTCCGCATTTCTTTACCAATATCGGTCATTTCTTCAAAACTATTGGCCTGCCGTATATAAATCCATTTAAAAATCTGCTTTGCCCTGAAAGGTCTAATCCCGTTTTTTTCAAGCCATTCAGACAATTCTTCCCTGGAATAATTTAAAATATCCTGCATTAATTTCAAGCTCCTAATTATAATAATGTCTTGACATATCACGAAATTTATATTAATTTCAATAGGTTTAGAGTACGTGATAATAAAAAGTTGATTTTGGGATGAATTTAACAGGTATTTAACAAGCTAAAAAGATAATAATTTAAGTTAATTTATGTTTGATAATTTAAGTGACAAACTTGATTCTGTATTTAAAAAGTTCAAGGGGCGTGGCACGCTCAATGAGAAGAATATTGAGGATGGCTTAAAACAAGTGCGCATGGCGCTTCTTGAAGCTGATGTAAATTACAAAGTTGTTAAAGATGTTGTTTCAGGTATAAAAGAGAGAGCTCTTGGAACCGAAGTAATGAAAAGCCTCACTCCGGGACAGCAGGTTATAAAGATTGTAAATGATGAATTTACAAGGATGATGGGTTCGACCCATGAAGGCCTGGATTTGTCTGGTAAAGGACCTGTTTCCATAATGCTTGTTGGACTGCAGGGCTCTGGAAAAACTACAACTGCTGGTAAACTTGCTTATTATTTGGCTAATAATGGAAGAAAACCATTGTTGGTACCAGTGGATGTGTATAGACCTGCTGCTATCGATCAGTTAAAGAAAATCGGGCAACAGCTTGGCTTCCCTGTTTTTGATTCAGATCCTGATATGGATCCTGTAAAAATTTGCCAGAATGCCCGTAATGAAGCTGTAAAGCAAGGGTGTGATACAATGCTTCTTGATACGGCGGGTCGGCTACATCAGGACGAAGAACTGATGGCAGAGTTGAGCCGGTTAAAGAAAAGCAGTAACCCGTCAGAAATACTTTTGGTGGCAGATGCTATGACCGGGCAGGATGCTGTTAATATTGCCTCATCTTTTGATGAGCGTCTTGACTTAACAGGTGTTGTCCTGACAAAAATGGATGGTGATGCAAGAGGTGGTGCTGCTCTTTCGATTAATGCAGTCACTGGTAAACCGTTAAAGTTTATAGGTGTCGGGGAAAAATCAAAAGCTTTAGAAGCTTTTCATCCGGACAGAATGGCTTCAAGGATTTTAGGAATGGGAGATACGCTCTCATTTATTGAAAAAGCCCAGGAAGCAGTTGACCAAAAAGAAGCAGCAAAACTTGAAAAAAAACTCAAGAAGAATCGTTTTACTCTCGAGGATTTCCGTAATCAGATGCAGTCTGTAAGGAAAATGGGATCTATTAAAGACCTTATTGGCATGATACCGGGAATAAATAAAAAGATGCTTAAAGGAATTAATGTTGATGACAAGGAACTCGGAAGAATTGAAGCTATCATTAATTCAATGACCCCAGAGGAACGGAAAAAACATTTGATTATCAAAGCAAGCAGAAAAAAAAGAATTGCAAAGGGAAGTGGTGTTAGTGTTCAGGATGTTAACAAGCTTCTCAAAAGTTATTCTCAGACAATGAAAATGGTTAAAAAATTTAATAAAGGTGGCATGAGTTCTTTACAGAACATGCTTCCATTTTAAGGAGAAAGAAAGTAAATGGCAGTAAAAATCAGACTTTCCAGAAAAGGAACAAAGAAAAGACCTTTTTACAGAATTGTTGCAGCAGATGTAGAAGCACCAAGAGATGGTAAATACCTTGAAAACCTTGGTACATATAATCCAATGGTTGACCCTGCAGTTGTAACTTTAAAAGATGAGAGGATACAATACTGGTTAACTGAAGGTGCGCAAACAACCACGACAGTGAAAAGTATTTTGAAAAAACAGGGTTTCAGTTTGAATCCTGCATAGGAGTGTGTTGATGTTCCGTGTTTTCAATACCCCATAGAAAAAGGAGAGGTAGCTATGAAAGAGTTGATCACTTATATTGCAAAAGCATTAGTTGATAATCCTGACCAGGTAGAAGTTCTTGAAGTTAAGGGTGGACAAACATCTGTTCTTGAGTTGAAAGTGGCAAAAGAAGATCTGGGGAAGGTTATTGGAAAGCAAGGTAGATCTGCTCGAGCCATGAGAACTATTTTAAGTGCTGCTTCAACCAAGATAAAAAAGCGTACGGTTCTTGAGATTGTCGAATAATTACGAGTCGAATAATTTGGTGAGTTGAAAAATTAATGACAGGAAAAGCTCTGTTTACAATTGGTGAGATAGTAGGAGTGCACGGACTTGGAGGGAATCTCAAAGTTAGATCATATGCAGAGTCAATTGAAACATACAAGCCTGGAATTAATGTCCAACTTAAATCTTCAGAAAAGGATGATGGAACCTGGTATGAGATATTAAAATCTTCTAATTATAAGAAAGGAATTTTACTTTCTTTAAAAGGAGTTGGAGATATCAACCTTGCTGAATCTTTAAAGGGTAAAGAAATTTTAGTTAAAAAAGAAGATTTGCCCGAATTGGAAGAAAATGATTATTTTTGGCAAGACTTGATTGGACTTGAGGTGTTGGATAAAAAACGTGGGCTTATAGGTAAGATTGATAACATTATTCAGACCGGTGCTAATGACGTTTTTGTTGTAAAATTAGATAAAAATGGTGACAAAGAAGAAGTTTTAGTTCCAGCAATTAAATCAGTTATTAAAGTTGTAAATATCAATGAAGGAACAATGGAGATTGAACTGCCCAAGGGTTTGTAATGGAATTTATAGTATTAACATTGTTTCCTGAATTTATTTC
>JAGLLQ010000364.1 GCA_023140455.1 Desulfobacteraceae bacterium
CTTCATAATCTTCTTCTGCATCAAGTTCATCTTCTTCAATCTCTTCATCAGGGATGATAGTGCCAGAGATTTTATCGAGTATTTTTTTTATCTGATTTACTAAATCTGCTGATTTGTCGTCTTCTCCATCTGAGTCAAGGCTATCTAGAAAATCTATTATTGTACTAAGAATAGAAGTTGCCTGGTTAATATCAACATCTCCTGTTTTAAGTGCATCACTAAATGAGTTTAATAGATTTGCTTTAGCTTCTTCACTCATGTCAAATGTATTGGCATCAGTGATTACAATATTTTCAGGATTCTTCCCTTTGTTAGAAAGTTTCTTTAAGTCAGAATTTATTGAAGATCTGAGGCTTGAAAAATTTCTGCGTTTTGTCCTGATTTTTGGAGATGCTTTTTCAAGATTCCAGATTTCTTTAATAAGTGTGTCTGTGTCAATAAAAATCAGATCATTGATGGATTGTTCAGAAACATAATGGGCATTTATCGCTGATATAACTTTATATTTTTTGGAATTTTCCTTATATGCCAAGCCTGCTATGGCTTGATGGATCCCTTCCAAAGAAATGGATAAATTTGCCAAGGTGCCTCTCAATTAATAATTTTTGTTTTTACTATTATCGTTATTATGATATATTAACGGTATTATTTCAATAAATGCTTTTGATATAACTCTAACATTGAAAATTCTATTAATTATGGTTATACAATAACGATGAGCAAAGTAATTACAATTGCAGGTCAGAGAGATAAAACAGGAAAGAGTGTAACTGCTGTTAATCTAGCTGCTTCGCTTGCATTATTAGAGAAAAAAACACTTCTTATAGATTGTGATTCCCAGGCTAATTCAACTGCATGGTCAGGAGTTTATAATTCAGAAGATAATTTGGATTTGGGGGCACTTTTTTCCGGGAGAAAAGAAATCAGAGATATTATTCATAAAACTGATCTTAGTTTTATGTATGTTCTCTCCTCTAATATCAATTTGTATAATATAGGTTTAAAATTATCAAAAAGAGCAGACAATCAGAAAATGTTAAGGATTTTTTTAAAAGACATACAGGATGAATATGACTATATAATTATTGATTCTCCTTCAGCATCTGATTTCTTAAGTTTAACAGCCATGACAGCATCTGACTGGATTATTGCTTCAATTCCCTGTAGTTCCAGTTTCATGAGTGATCTTGGCGATTTATTAAAAATGATAAAGTATATACGAAAAATTCATAAAATTCCGCTCAAATTTGCCGGAATACTAGTTAACAGGTGTGATTTCAGCAAAGATGAAATCAAATCTTTTTTTAACCAGAAAGACCTGCAAAATGTGAAAGATCTTGTGTTTAAAACTTTTATCCCTGAAGATAAATCAGTCAATCAAACTGCTGAACTCTCTAAACCTGTGGCGCTATGTGATGCTAAAAGCCTCGCCACAACAAAATATTTGAACCTCGCACAGGAACTTATTACCGGATTTAATTAACAAGGAGGTAAAATGAAAATTTCAAACCCAGAGATTATTGAGGAAAGCGAAAAAGAATTTATTGATCTTATAAATGCAGAACTTGACTGGGAAGTAATTGAAAAGTTGCTTTTGGAAAAACATAGTTTTACCTTACAGGAAGAAGTTGAGTATAAAAATGGCGATATTGTAGTCCATAATGACTCTATTGCTTATAAATTTGATTTCAATATTAAAGTGCCTCTTTCTATTATTTTTAGCAGAGAGGGTGAATTTCTTGAAATTTCAACATCTCAACCTGATGATGCGGATGAGCTTGATGATAACAATGAATCTATAGATGATGTGGAAAAGGCAGATATCGAAGACATTAAAAAATCAAAATCAGCATCCGATATTGCTGACATGATATCTGAAATTAATCAGGAGGATTAGGCATGAATAAGATTGATCCGGTAATTGTCAGGGAAGAATTAGACACAATTCTTGCAAATGAGATTACATCATTTATTGATATGGGTTCGGATATGATAAAAGTTACTTATAATCTTGCCACCATATCATGTATATTTACTATTGTTGATCGAGAAAAAGAAATTCAGGCATTTAAAGATGCTCCTCCTGAAAGATACACAATAGCATCGCTTTTGGATGAGCTTGTGGATATTGGACTTGTAAGGGATGAAAATCTTAGACAATCTGTGGATTCTGTTATCAGGCAGGGATATGCAACAACTGATGAAAAAGGACAGCTTATAGCAACTCTTTCTTCACATACCATGGTTAGTTTTTTAGATAATATGTTTCCGGGCATGCCGGGTATGAATTTGATAGCTTTTGTTTTACAGATGAATGAGGAAGTAAA
>JAGLLQ010000365.1 GCA_023140455.1 Desulfobacteraceae bacterium
CATGGTGGTTATTCATTGTCATTTTCTCCTTTAATTAAATAGAGCCCTCTGTTCCTGCCTGTTATTGTATAATTAATAATATGATATTCAATTTTTAATAAATCAGTCTCTTTATTTTTAACTTTGCGTTGGTTAACAAGAAGAGTATCGTATTCCTTATCATTGCCTTGAACAATTGAATGAATTCTTTCAGGGTCATCAATCCGGGGAACTTTCCAGCCGCAATAATAATAAATACTGCCTGTCATTGTTTCACTGAAATTTATACCTGCAATGTTCTCATGCTTTGCTTTTGGAATTGATAAAATAAATTGTTGAATGTCAACTTTCATACTCTTGACCGTATCAATTGCTTTTACCGGTACTCCGAAGAAAGAGATATAAAACATTGCGGTTGCAAGAACCATTCTCGGGAAACCTGAAAACTGTTTTCGGAGAGTTAACAGGAGTGCTGCCAAAATAAACAGACTGCCAATGGAAATGGCATTGAGATATCCAAGATGAGTTAAAAAATACATTGTCTTATGAGGTATCTTGCCATCAGGAAAAAAACTAATTAGTAAAGGCAAGGCTGCGATGCAAAAAAGGAGTACAACACATAAAAACAACCAGAAGTTAGCATACTGTTTAAACCACTTTAGATATAATAATTTTAGTTTAATCGCATTAAGCCCCAAACCAGCCATAATAGCAAATGACGGCAGAACAGGTGTAAGATATATGCCTCGTTTTGTTGTGGGAATTGATAGAAGAAGAATAGATCCTGCTCCCCAGATAAAGAGAAAAAAAGTTTCTCTTTTTACAATACGTTTTTTTAAAGCTTCAATGCTTTCTATGGTAAGCCAAAACAAAAACAATGGTGTCCACGGCATACTATTTATAATAAGCTGAATAATATAATAAAACGGCTCCCCTTCTTTTAAATGGCCTTTTGCAATAGCTGTTCCGGTGAATCTTCCAAAGTGATTTACCCAGAACCATTCATGCCATAGTTGTTCTCCGCCTTTAAAATATAACTGAACAATCCAAAAGCCACTAATAATTAAGAAGGCAAAAAGACTGAGAAAATGAAAACCCAACCAAGGTCTGACTTTGAATTTGTTTTTATTAAACTCAAATAGCCAGTAGATGAAAAGCCCTGCCCAGGGTATAAAGATCAGTACAGGGCCGATTAACCCTTTTGAAAGGAGTGCACATCCTGCAAACACTCCTGCAGTAAGAAGCATCCATGAACGGTTCTCATAATAAGCTTCAATAAAACACCACAAACTTGCAATAATAAAAAATGAAAGAGATGTATCTACACGAATCCAGTGATAATTTTGAATAAAACCTATCATAGTACAGAGAATGAGCGCTGACGCTATGCCAGCTCTAATTCCTCCGATGCGTTTCGCAATGAGAAATGTGAAGATCAGAACTCCAAGGCCGAATAATGCAGAAGTTAATCTTAAAGCTGCGGTATTTCCAATAATTGGTCCAAAAAAACGAAGTATGAAAGCTGAAATTACAAAATGTAAAGGTGGCTTTTCAATAAATGGCTCTCCTCCAAGATGTGGAATAATCACCTCACCTGTGTTTACCATTTCAAGAGTTATTGCTGCGACTCTTGGTTCATCAGGCGTCCATAGATCATGACCTGCCACACCCCAAAAAATAACTAAAAGACATGCAATTATACAAATAATTAAAGGTAAGCTTCGACCATTTAAATCATTTTTCATCAGCTCTCGCATATTAAATGTTTATTTTATCATGTAAAAATTAACATGTGCTTATGAAGAATTCATGAAGTTTGATAAATTAAAGCTGCTTTTACTTTAATAGCCTATTCGCCTATAGAATCAGCTTCATCATTCCTTCATGTTCACCTGATATATTTGCAACAAAATATATTGGGAAAATGCACACAAAAATCAATTAGTATTAAATTTCAGGTTTTAGAAAAGTAGAATAAAATTGTCTGTTCTCCATAAATATTATTTAAAAGAATTTATAAAAATTTTTCTGATTATCCAGATAACTATTATGTTGCTATTATTATCAATAGATTATCTGGCTAAATTGGATATCTTTATTGGTAGCCGGGCAACAATATTTCAAACTTTTATATATGTACTGTTAAGGTCCCCGATTATGTTGGTGGGCCTTGTGCCGTCTGAAATTATTCTTTCTGTTATCACAGTGTTCGGACTTATGAACAGAAATAACGAGCTTATTGCAATTAAATCTTGCGGGATCAGTATTTATTATCTTGTAAAACCAGTAATTATGTCCGGCATTGTTCTGGCATTGCTTGTTTTTCTCCTTGGAGAAACAATTGTACCTTTAGCTGAGACAAAATCTTACATATTCAAACATAGTGTTATTAAAAGACAAAAAGAGACCCATAGAGCAAAAAAGGATATATGGTTAAAGCAGGGCAACTTTATTATTCATATTAATTATTTTAATCCGCAAGAGAACACTATTGCAGGTATAATTTTAACCGAGCTTGATGAAAATTTTAATATCAGCAAAAGGATTGATGCTAAAAATGGAAGCTATAAAAATGGAAAATGGTCTTTTTCAAAAATCATAGAACAAAGATATAGTAACACACAAAAGGACTATATTGTAACGTCATATGAAAATAAAGAATACTCAATCGATCTTATGCCCGAAGACCTTAAAAAAGTAGTGAAAAAATCAAATGAAATGAATATTTTTGAACTTTCAGATTACATCAATAAAGTTGAAAGTGAAGGCTATGATGCAACGATATATCGGGTAGATTTTTTTGGGAAAACAGCTTATCCATTTGTTTGCCTGCTGATGGCTATGATTGGTTCTGCACTGGGGATGAGATCGCTTGTAAAAGAAAATCTACCCATGGGTATTGCAATGGGAATAGGAATCTCTTTCCTTTATTATATCATGCATGGGTTTTGCATGTCTCTTGGATATGGAAAAGTTCTGCCTGCTTTTATCAGTGCCTGGATTGCGAATTTATTTTTCTTTTGTCTGGCAATATTATTCTTAATAGCAGTAGATGATTAATAGGACAACCCTTCATTCATAATGCAACAGCATAATAATTTATCATGTTGTTCCTGGGTTTAGCTTTTCTGCTTAGATGTATTTATCCATAAATAAACTAATTTTATTATGTCACCATTATTGTTAAAAATCAGTTGCAATTCCTTTTAAATTCAAGTACTTTCCCTTTGCATTATTATTTTTGACTCATGAAAAGGTTGTATTATCAATGGGCTCAATTCCATTTGCCGGTGAATTTTAT
>JAGLLQ010000366.1 GCA_023140455.1 Desulfobacteraceae bacterium
ATATGGAACCTTTTTTAAATTCTGAATGGCCGGTATTATTGGTAGATGATGAAAAAACAGCATTGGACAGCATGGAAATAGTCCTTCTGGCAAATGGGATCAGCCAGGTTTTAAGATGCAGGGACAGCAGGGATGTTCTTAAGATGCTCAGGACCAATCCTGTCAATGTTGTATTGCTCGACTTTATCATGCCGTATTTTTCAGGAGAAGAAATTTTAGAGCAGATCACAGGAGAATTCCCCCATATCCAGGTCATAATTGTTACTGGAATGGACAGTGTGGAAACTGCAGTAAAATGCATGAAAAAAGGAGCATTTGGATATCTTGTAAAACCAGTGGATGAATACAACCTGATCACTACGATTAAACATGCGCTTGAGGTTCATGAATTGAAAATGGGACTTTTATCCCTGCAGTCCAGGTTTTTTTCCAAAAAAGAATTTACAGATCCATCTATTTTTTCATCCATCATTACAAAAGATCCTGTCATGTTTCGTGTTTTTGACTATATTGAAGCTATCGCAGGTTCACGCCAGCCTGTTACCATTACAGGTGAATCTGGCACTGGTAAGGAACTTGTGGCAAGGGCGCTGCACCAGGCTGGCTCCAGAGACAAGCCCTTTTGTTCTGTAAATATTGCAGGCCTTGACGATACCATGTTTAGCGATACCCTGTTCGGACATGTTAAAGGGGCTTTTACCGGCGCCCAAAAAAACAGGGCAGGGTTTGTGGAAAAAGCGGGGCAAGGTGTTCTGTTTCTGGATGAAATCGGTGATTTAAATCCCGGCTCCCAGGTAAAACTCTTGCGCATGCTCCAGGAAAGGGAATATTATCCTCTTGGATCTGACAGTGTACGGCCCCTTGAAGCACGGATTATTGCCGCCACAAATTATGATCTTAAAGAACGCATGGAAGCAGGGCAATTCAGAAAAGATCTCTATTACAGGCTCTTTACCCATTCTGTTAAATTGCCTCCTTTGCGTGAACGTAAACAAGACATCCCCCACTTGCTTGCCCATTTTATAAAGAAAACAGCAAACAACATGCAAATGGATATCCCCTCACTTGATCAAGAGATAATCCCCATTCTTCAGGCCTATGATTTTCCAGGTAATATCAGAGAGCTTCAGGCCATAGTATTTGATGCAATGACAACCCATGATGATAAAAAACAGGCACTTCCATTAAAATCCTTTGAAAGTCGCATGGATAAGACCTTGATGCAGGATGAATCATCTTTGAGTCCATCATGCAATAAGATTATTTTTCCTGATATCCTGCCAGATCTTCAAACCATGACCATGGTTCTGGTACAGGAAGCCATGGACAGGACTGACAACAACCAGACCCTGGCAAGCCGAATGCTTGGGATTTCTCAGCCGGCTCTCAGCAAAAGGTTGAAAAAGCTAAAGTATAACCAAACGAATAATATATAACTTTAGTTATAAGCGTTGCCATCAGAGGGGTTGTAATGACTTTTATCTGATCTGTTCTGTATTTCTATTCAAAAAGTTATAAATTTTAAAATTTTGCACCTGTAAAATATCAGATTTTCTTCTTGTTCATATCGTTTTTCTTAATCATTCTAATGAGTTACAAACAAAACTAAATCTCTGGCACACTTCTTTCATATACAGTGTAAAGGTAACCTTAAGAGGATTGAACCCTTAGAA
>JAGLLQ010000367.1 GCA_023140455.1 Desulfobacteraceae bacterium
ATTTCGATTTGTGGAGAAACGGAAAATCTCGTTTCAGGGCTTTCGCATCCTGCTTTATAGATTGTTGATATCACTGTAGGATCTAAAAATAATTTCTGAATTTCCTCGAATGTGACTTCCTCCTTTAGATACAGATCTATTTGATCACAGGTCTTTACCGTATCATAGACGAAATCAGCAATTTTCTTTTTGCATTCTAGATCGAAGAATTCACCAGTATCTATGTCTTTACATTCAACAGCGAGCCTCCACGAACTGTTAGAGATTAGCAGATCTGGGAGCCCGCTATCCACCACGCAAATTTCCGGCTCGAATTCCACGTCATACCCGAGATCAACTAACCAGCCCGCAGCTTTGACGGTAAATAGATGATGTTTGAAGTTATTCTTATCCATTAACTCCAAGTCAAACATAGCGCATTGTTCGTTAAAGGGATCAGTTGTTTTGAGAGGGTCATATTGAATATATTCGACCCTGCGAATGAAATGCAAAATATCTTCATCTGATTCCATTTGTCTGGGCTTATTTAAATTCTGATAATTTAGGAAAAATCGTCTCGCTTCTTTTTTAGTAACATTGATTGTTTCCATTTCGAAAAACTTTCGATTCCCTTATTTCAAATTACGTGGAGGACCCTGTGCTGGGGAGGAACACACTCTGAAATGACATTTTATGCTGTATCAGTCCAGAATACGCTGCTCATTTTTTGACCTTTTTCCAGCCAGGTTTCAGGATCCATCAAATAACTTTTTACAACGGTTTTATCCATCATTAAAAGCAGGAATCTGCCTGATTTATCAAATGTAATCTGTGAATATTCAACCCTGGGAAGTATCAGTTTTAATACAGGTATTTTTGATTCTACATGCCATGCAAACAATTCCATTAATGAATTATTGATGTAGTGGACCGCAGTACTGACCCATAGAGAATTTGTAGGGGAACAGACAAGATGAGACCTTTGAATATTTACATTTTTTCAAAATTAATTCCACCAAACCCATTTTTATTTAAAAATTCAATCAAATTAGAATCAATATTCTACAAATTTTTGATATTTTATTACTTTCAGGCTTATTGAAGCCTTGATTTCCTTCTTTGCATGCCTTGTTTGCTTCTTGGGCGCATCTGTAGTGCCAACTCCTAAGTTGAAGCCATTTCCTGAGTTAATTTCAATCCTCGCTTTATATTAAATGCAACCTGCCTGAACCAAATATCGATGTTATTCTTGGCTATGGTTGTAAATCTTGCTTTCTGTCCATTATCATGAAGATGGCTTAAGCCAAAATACTGCTCAACTATATATCTGACTTTAGATATCTTCTTGTTGCGTTCTTTCTCATAAGTTGTCAGCTTGGCTGTTGTAGTGTTCTTACGCATTATCCCATCTTGAAATTTGTTCAAGCTGAGAAAGCTTCTGTTTAACTCTCCGTGATACCCTTTGTCAGCATAGACTTTCTTTATTCGATTTGAAGTCCTTAAAGAGAATATAGTACAATATTGAAAATACTTTGTGTCATGTACTGATGCAGGGCTTAATTCTGTTTTTAGGATAAAACCGTTTGTGTCAACTGAAGCATGTTCCTTTAAACCATAGTAAGCTTTGTTGTTTTTAATTGCCCAATCAGATTCTATGTCCCTTGAAAATTTAGCTGGTTTACCATTTTTATCAAGTTTGCCTTCTGATGTGCTTTTGTGAGCTCTGATTTTTTTAAGCTTTTTATTACTCATAGGCCTGCTTGCTGATTTGACAATACGCGCATCTACTGAAACACCTTCGTTGACTGTAATACCCTTATTGGAAAATTGATTTAAAATACCACTGATTATGATATCAAACTTCCTTATTGTAAGCCTTTTTCTAAATCTTGAAAAGGTTGAATGATCAGGAGAAACGTCAAAGCTGCTAAAGTTGAGAAAAGCTCGAAATGAGTTCCTGTCATTGATTAAATTCTCAAGTTCCGGGTCTGAGTTAATTCTGAACCATTTTTGCAGTAACAGGCATTTAAATAATAGTAATAGGGAATACGCTGCATTGCCTTCTCTTTTATGACCAACAGGATAATCCTTTAGGAGAGTGCTTTCTATGCTATCCCAGGAAATGGCTTTATTTAATTCAGTTAAAGTCTGAAGAGATTTGTTTTGCCTGTTTTGGAAAGCTATTTCAAGGTCTGCGAATGTTAGTTGTTTATTAGTTTTTTTAAAGCTCATTTTTCTCTCCTCTATTTGTGCTTAATCTTGCAAAAATAATAGCATAAATAGAGTAATTAGTCAATGATTTCAATAGATTATTGTAATTTACTTTGCCTTTTTTGATGGTTGAAACTTACGTTTTTGTAACAA
>JAGLLQ010000368.1 GCA_023140455.1 Desulfobacteraceae bacterium
TTTTCAGAATCTGTTCCCATCAACGCTGAGGACATTGAAGCTCTTGCAGATTTTGCTGAAAAGAACAAAATAGACCTCACTGTTGTAGGGCCTGAAGGGCCTTTAGTTGCAGGGATTTCAGACCTTTTTAAATCCCGTGGGCTCAAGCTTTTTGGACCTGATAAAAACGCGGCACTTTTAGAAGGAAGTAAAGATTTTGCAAAAAAGCATATGCAAAAATATAATATTCCAACCTCCATTGGTAAAGCATTCACAGACTCTGCTGAAGCTAAAGCCTATGTAAAATATCTTGGAGCTCCTATTGTTATTAAAGCTGACGGACTCGCAGCAGGTAAAGGTGTTATCATTTGCACAACTGAAAAAGAAGCCTTTGATGCCATTGACTCGATGATTGAGGATAAAAAATTTGGTGATGCAGGTGCGGTTGTTGTTGTCGAGGAAACACTTGAAGGTGAAGAAGCCTCATTTATAGCCCTTTCAGACGGTAAAACTGTACTGCCTCTTCCTGAATCCCAGGATCATAAACGAATCTTTGATAATGATGAAGGTCCTAACACAGGAGGAATGGGAGCATACTCTCCAGCCCCTGTTCTTGACACAATGCTTAAAAAAATGGCAATGGAAGACGTTATGATCCCTGCTGTCAAAGGCATGGCAAAAGAAGGCACTTTATTTAAAGGTATCTTATATGCAGGATTAATGATTAAAGATAACAAAATAAAAGTTCTTGAATTCAATGTAAGGCTTGGTGATCCTGAAACTCAACCTATACTTATGCGGCTTGAGAATGATATTGTACCATTATTGGAAGCCTGTGTTGACGGCACCCTTCATCTGCATAAAACAAAAATAGATCCAAGAGCAGCTACATGCGTAGTAGTTTCGGCAGGTGGATATCCAGGTTCTTATGAAAACGGAAAAGTAATTTCCGGCATTGAAGAAGCAGGAAAAGTTCCCGATACAGAAGTATTCCATGCAGGAACCAAACAAAAAGATGGTAAAGTTGTAACAGCAGGCGGTAGAGTTCTTGGAGTGACTTCCCTGGGAGAAAGTGTTCAAGATGCCATAGATAAAGCTTATGTCGCATGCTCAAAAATATCATTTGATGGTCATTTCTATAGAAAAGATATTGGTGCCAGAGCAATCAAAAAACTTGAGACCCCGCCACAGGTTGGCATTATCATGGGGAGTGACTCAGATTTTCCTGTAATGCAGGAAACCTTAAAAATGCTGAAAAAATTTGATATCCCCTATTATGTCACTGTTGCTTCAGCTCACAGAACCCCTGCAAAAGCAGCTGAACTTGCATCTTCAGCTAAAGAAAAAGGCATTAAAGTAATAATTGCAGGAGCAGGTCATGCAGCACATCTTGCCGGAGTACTCGCAGCACACACAACATTGCCTGTACTTGGGATCCCCATTGATTCATCTGCTTTAGAAGGCATGGATTCTCTTCTTGCGACAGTACAAATGCCGCCTGGAATACCTGTTGCGACAATGGCAATCGGTAAACCAGGAGCAATTAATGCCGGCATATTTGCAGCGCAGATTATTGCAGGTTCAGACAACAGCGTTGCAGAAAAGCTATCAGACTACAAAAAGGAAATGGCCCAAAAGGTTGCTAAAAAGGCTGAAAGTATTGCATAGATATTCAAATATTGTACAAATTAGCCCAAGCAGCCCCGAAAACAAGGTAATAGAAAAAGCAGGGAAAATAA
>JAGLLQ010000369.1 GCA_023140455.1 Desulfobacteraceae bacterium
TTCAGAGAAGATCTCTATTACCGCCTCAAAGTATTCCCTATTTACCTGCCACTGTTAAATAGTCGAAAAGAAGACATCCCTCTTCTGGTGAATCATTTTATCAACAAAAATAACAAACAAACCAAAAATAAAGTAAAAGGGATATCAAGATCAGCGCTAAGTTCCATCATGGATTATTCCTGGCCCGGCAATGTAAGGGAGTTGGCAAATGCCATTGAACATGCCTTTGTTCTATGTTCTGACAGAGAAATCGACATTATTGATCTGCCTGTTGAAATACGATCTCCAAAACCTGTAACACCTGTTGTAAAACAACCTGACAGTCAAACACCTTCCCCGTTAATTCGCCCTGCCCTTTCAAAACAGCAACTGATCACTCTTTTAGCTGAATGTGAATGGAATAAAGCTGAAGTTTCAAGGCGTACAGGTTTCAGCCGTGCTTCCATCTGGAAATATATGAAGAAATGGGATATCCCACTAAAGTCAGAATAACAAACCTGAGGTATCAATACAGATCAAATATATAAGCTGCAAACTCCAAAAAATATGTTTGTTTTGTAGAACAATATGTAGTATCCTTCATAGTTATTAAATCTCATTCAAATATTAAATAGTTGTATAGTATTTATAAGCAATGAACAGAATTAAACCAACAAAACTGATTGCATCCCTAAGAATTATTATCCCCTTGTGGATAACGTTTATTCTGATAACCTTATGTGTTTTTTTTATTTTTGTCCCTTCCCTGAAAGAAAACATACTAAATCAAAAAAGAGAGATGATCCGCAATCTCACTGACAACAACTGGAGTTTGCTATCAGATTATCATCAAATGGTCGAACAAGGTGAAATAACTGTTAAAGTTGCTCAATCTGAGGCGAAAAGACAGATTCGAGGCTTGCGTTATGGTCCGGAAGGTAAAGATTATTTCTGGATAAATGATATGCATCCCAGGATGATTATGCATCCCTATTTTTCAAATCTCGAAGGAGGTGACCTGACAGGTTTTGTTGATCCTAATGGAAAACATCTTTTTGTAGAATTTGCAAAAACTGTCAAATCTCAAGGCTCAGGCTATGTTGATTATATGTGGCAGTGGAAAGATAACCCAAATAAAATTGTCCCTAAAATTTCTTATGTAAGAGGGTTTGAACCGTGGGGATGGATAATAGGAACCGGTATATATATAGAAGATGTTAACTATGAAATAAGTTTAATTATCCAGAACTTACTGGAAATTTTTACAGGTTTACTGATTATTATCATTATAATCTCATCTTACATTACCTGGCAGACAATAAAAATCGAAAAAAAACGCGGCCAGGCTGAAAAAGCTTTAAGCGAAAGTGAAAAGCGTTTTAAAAATCTCTCAGAACTTACTTTTGAGGGGATATTGTTTCATGACAAAGGAATAGCAATTGATGTAAACAGGTCTCTCACAAAAATGTTTGGTTATACAAGAGAAGAGATGATTGGCACTAATATGATTGATCTGTTAGTACCACACGAATACCATGCCAAAATAAATGCGAATATTATTAAAAACAGTGTGAAAGCATATGAGGTCATGGGGGAAAAAAAGGATGGGACGCTATTTCCAATAGAAATTGAATCTAAAGATATTGAAAATAAAAATGAAAAATTCCGAGCTACAGCAATAAGAGATATCACTGAACGAAAACAAGCGAAACAGGATTTGCTGGAAAGTGAAAGCAATTATAGAGCTATATTCGAGAATACTGGAACAGCCTCTGTAATAATAGAAAAAGATATGATCATATCTTTAGCCAATGCTCAGTTCATTGATCTATCAGGATACTCTCGTGAAGAAATAGAAGGGAAAAAAAGCTGGGTTGAATTTGTAGTCCCCGAAGACCTTGCAAGGATGCAAGACCAGCATAAAATAAGGAGAATGAACAAAAGCGACCCTCTTAAAACATATGAATTCAGATTTATTGATAAAAACAAGAATATAAAACATATTCTGCTTACAGTTGATATTATCCCGGGCACAGAAAAAAGTGTTTCTTCTCTGCTTGATATTACCAAACGTAAAGAAACGGAGCAGGCATTAAAGACATCCCATGAAAGATTTCTTACAGTATTAAACAGTATTGACGCTACAATATATGTAGCGGATATGGAAACATATGAAATTATTTTTATGAATAAATACATGATAGAGAGTTTTGGTGATAATACCGGAAAACTGTGCTGGGATACTTTTAGAAAAGAAGGGAAACCATGTTCCCATTGTACTAATGACAAATTGCTTGATAAAAACAATAAACCAACCGGTGTTCATACCTGGCAAGGCGAAAACCCTATCACTAATAAATGGTATATCAACTATGATCGGGCAATAGAATGGGAAGACGGGCGTATAGTTAAGCTTCAAATAGCTACTGACATCACTTATCTTAAAAAGATGGAAAATGAACTTCGTCAGGCCCATAAGATGGAATCCATAGGCACTCTTGCAGGTGGAATTGCCCATGACTTCAACAATATCCTATTTCCCATTGTGGGATATACAGAATTGTTATTAGAGGAGATACCTGAAAAAAGCCCCTTACTGGACAGCATCAATAAAATTCATGCAAGTGCCTTAAGAGCAAAAGACCTGGTAAAACAGATACTCACCTTCTCACGGCAGGATACTAACGAATTTCAATTAATAAAAGTACAACCAATTATCAAAGAGGCATTAAAATTTATCCGATCTTCAATACCCACAACAATTAATATCATACAGGATATCAATAAAAATTGCGGCTTAATCAAAGCTGACCCTACACAAATCCATCAGATTGTTATGAACCTTGCAACTAATGCTTACCATGCAATGGAAGAGGCTGGTGGAACGCTAAATGTAGACTTAAAAGAAATTGAAGTAGGTGAGCGTGATGACCTGACAGTATCAGGACTAAAACCTGGAATTTATGCCTGGCTTAAAATTTCAGATACAGGTATGGGTATGGATAAAGGATTATCTGAAAAAATATTTGACCCGTTTTTCACTACTAAAAAGCTTGGTAAAGGTACCGGAATGGGGCTTTCAGTAGTGCATGGCATTGTAAAAAGCATGGATGGGGATATAAGAGTAGAGAGCGAACCGGGCAAAGGCTCTAAGTTCCATATTTATCTACCCATCATCGAACAATCTTCCGAAGAACAAAAGACCCAAATTCAAGAACCAATTCTGAAAGGGAATGAACAAATTCTGCTTGTTGATGATGAAAAAGCAATCCTTACAATAGAAAAACAGATGCTGGAGCG
>JAGLLQ010000037.1 GCA_023140455.1 Desulfobacteraceae bacterium
ATTCCCGCAGCGCTTCCCGGGGCAGTTGGTCTTCTAAGTGCCGTCTATTATAGCAGCCGGTGAGTGCATCCTCTATGGATATCTTTTTTATTGTTTCATAGGCAGACTTTAGCTTTTCTGTACGCTTGTCAACCTTTTCCTCAAGATGCAAAACCATTTCTTCCATTTCTTTTGAAAGCTTCTCTGAAAGCACAAAGGCATTGGAGAACCTGACTGACAATAAATATGATTGAAAAAAAATAAAAACAAAAAACCCAAAAGGAGCTATATCGCCGGTAAAAATAATCATCTGTGAATATAAAATATCATTAATAACAGTCACAATAAGCACAAGCCAGCCCAGAAGAAATAATTTTGCCCCCTCTCTTTTTTTGTAAGCTGCCAGACACAGAGCCGATAGGGAATAGAATATATAGAACAAGGTTATCATCTGATACGTTGTTGTCGTGTGGGAGTGAACAGGTGCTTTTGTAAATAATACAATCATGCTGAATATAATCGCTATCAATATTGAACTTTGGACTATGATTCTGGATAGCTCCCTGGGATACAGGGATTTTAAGAATAGTAGAAAAAATGGTACTACTAGATAAAAGGAGAGATATTCTAACTTCAGTGTCATTTCCCAGGTAATACCAACATATGTGTTAAGTAAATGACATCCTGTTGTTGTAACCCTAATAGCAATAATGATGCAGACAATTCCAAAATAAAGGGCGGAAGGGTCTTTCCGACGGAAAACAAAAAGTCCAAAATGGTATAACCCCATAATAATGAGGCCCCCGAGAAGCAATTGTTCTAAAAAAAGAGCCTTTTCTCTTTTTTTCCGGATTTGTTTTTCTGTTCCGATAATAATGCTCTCTCGAATTCCACCTCTTCGAAACATGAAATTTGAGACCTGTACAATTATCTGGATTGTTTTGTCAGTTGATTGGAAAGATGCAATCTTAGGTGACCAGAAAGGTGTCATAGTCTCCTTGCTTGTGCCCACAACTCCATTTGACAGCAATTTTTCATTATTCAGCCATAAAGTATAAGCAGTTGGAATGATATGTAACTTTAAGGCCTTCATATCAGAGGATGATCTTATCTTGATTTTTAGCCTGTAGGTGGCATAACCGTTTCCTGAAAGGGTTTTTTCGTTCACTTCGTAATTATTCCACACTGAAGGGAGGCGTATCAATCCGGTTTTTTGGGGCAGGGCCGGACTGTTAAAATCATCAGGCTTTAATAACTTTTCCCAGTAAAACTCCCATTCGCCATCAAGTTTTACAACCCCATCTTTTTGAAAATCCCAGTCAGACAAATCAAGTAATCCATTAACCGCCTGGGGAGGCTCGCGCTTAACTGTCTGGTGGTCACTACAGGAGGCAAACATGAGGCAAAGACATAGCGCCAGACATGTTGTCATAATAATTAACAAAGAATCTGCTTTTTTTATCAGTCGAAGCATTGTACCAAGTCGCCCATTCATAGTCCAAAGCACATCAAAAAAGAAGATATTGAGCTGCTAACAGCTTTTCTCAGTGAAACTTTCTGTAGTTGTAAAAATCAGTATATCTATTATTATAGCTCTATATCCAATAAGTTACAAGGTCCTTTGTTTTGCACAGTACTTTTAAACTTATCAGGTTCAAATGCTTCCCATTTGGACAAATTAAAAAACTATAGAATATGACGAAAAAATCTGCTGAAGTGAATCTTCTATATTATACAACTTAATTAGCATCAGCAAACAGATCAGTACTTAAATATCTTTCTCCGGTATCGCAAATGACAAACACGATGGTTTTATCTTTATTTTCAGGTCGTGATGCAGCGACCTTTGCTGCATGAAAAGCCGCACCCGATGAAATACCGCAAAGGATACCTTCTTTTTGTGCAAGATCTTTTGCGCCCTGCAAAGCTTCATTATTTTTAACAGTGATAACCTCATCAATGATATCTATGTTCAAGTTCTCAGGGATAAAGCCTGCACCAATGCCTTGTATTGCATGTGGACCCGGAGACCCACCTGAAATCACAGGAGAATCAGCAGGTTCAACAGCAAAAGATTTCAAATCGGGATTTTTCTTTTTAAGCACTTCTGATACGCCTGTGATAGTGCCACCAGTACCTACTCCTGCAACAAAGATATCAACCTTGCCATCACTGTCATCCCAGATTTCTAATGCTGTGGTTTGTCTATGGGCTTCAGGGTTTGCAGGATTGGAAAACTGATCCGGCATAAAAGAGTTGGGTGTTTCTTTTACAATCTTTTTTGCCTCTTCAATAGCACCTTTCATCCCCTTGGAACCGGTCGTCAATATAAGAGTGGCGCCTAAATGTTTTAAAAGCTGCTGTCTTTCAACACTCATGGTTTCAGGCATGGTTAAAATCAACTTCAAACCTTTTACTCTGGCAACAAATGCAAGGGCAATTCCTGTGTTTCCACTGGTAGGTTCTACAATAGTAGAATCTGAATTAATCTTACCTTTTGCAAAGGCATCCTCAATCATGGCAAGGCCTGCTCTGTCCTTTACACTTGATGTTGGATTAAAAAATTCAGACTTTCCATAAATATTTGCCCCGGTTTCCCTGCTGGCTGTTTCAATATATACCAGAGGAGTATTGCCACATGTTTTTGTGATATCAGATTTGATGCCCATTGTTTTATTCCTCTTAACTATTGTTATTATCCTGATATTTATAGGTCAGGCTGGGAGACTCAATAAACACTTTTGTATCCGATGGGACGGAACTTGTCAGCCAGACATTACCACCAACAACAGATCTTGCACCAATGGTTGTTTCGCCGCCAAGAATTGTAGCCCCAGAGTAAATTATAACATCATCTTCAATAGTTGGGTGACGTTTTGCATCCCGAAGTTTTTCGCCTGCATCAGGAGGCAATGACAAAGCACCGATGGTAACATTCTGATAAATCCTGACATTCTTTCCAATAACACTGGTTTCACCTACAACAATACCTGTTCCATGATCAATGACAAATCTTTCTCCGATTTTTGCACCTGGATGGATATCAATCCCGGTTAGACTGTGAGCATATTCTGTCATAATTCTTGGCAACTGGGGTACCTTCAGATTAAAAAGTATATGAGCAATTCTGTAAACAGTAATGGCATATAGTCCCGGGTAGGAAAAAATAATCTCATCATAACTTTTTGCAGCAGGATCCCCGTCAAAAACACCTCGGACATCTCCGGCAAGAGAAATCCTTAGCTCAGGTATTGCCTTAATTGTTGTTAACGCAATTTCATTACCGCCCTTTTCACACTCTGAACATTTTTGGCCATAACGAAGACAATCATGTCTCAGCACATGGACAATTGCCTCAGACAGAATATCATAAAGCTGGGATACATTCTGACCTATATTATAGACAAGGTTTGCCTTGTCTATTTTCTCACTTGAAAAATAACCGGGAAAAAGAATCGCTCTGAATTTATCAATCATTTCTTTTACTGATGTGGAAAAGTGGATTGGCTCATCTCCGATATGGGCAAAAGTTTTGTCGTCTTCCATAGATTTAAGGACAGTCTTAATGACCTTAGGCAGCTCTTCTCTGTATTGGGAAGCTTCCTCTATGTCTGTCTGGCATACACTATTTTTAAAAAATTCATCCATTATTGTTTTATTCCCTTTATTTATTTTTAAAAAATCCTTTAAATACCTTACAGCGCCGGCATTCTTTCATTTTTTCTTCCCAGGAATTATGGATTCTACCACTGCACTTAGTGCCATTAATAAACCAGCACAGATCACCTGAATCAAATTCCCAGGCAGGGCACTGCTTGAGCCTCTTTTCCGGACACTTCAGAACATCCCAGCATTTATCTGAAGATTTACCTTGACCTATAAGAACCCGGGAAAGCAGAAATAGCAGCTGCCTTTCAACATGGTGGGGTATTTTACGCCATCCCTGTTCATAGCTATGAATTGCCTTTATGGAAACCCCGAGTATTTCAGCAAGTTCCTTTTGTGTTTTTTTCAGTCTTGCCCTGATATCTTTAAATTCATCACTTTCCATTGTTACTTTTTCCATACTAAAGGATTATTCATAACCTTAAATTATTAGTTTAAAGATATGCCACAAAGTGGTGGTTGTCAATCTCTTTTATCTGCAACGCTGTAATTTCAGCCCGTATTGATTATTATTGATAAACCGAGTAGAATCCTCTGCAAAAAAAGGGCATAATTATATGATAAGCATTAACATACCGGGATTCCGACAGATAAGTATTAAGCATGTAGTATTTGATTATAATGGAACCATTGCCAAAGATGGTGAATTGATCAAAGGTGTTAAAGACGGCATAAAACAATTTTCAAACCAGCTAAAGTTCCACGTAATTACAGCTGATACTTTTGGATTTGTAAAAAAGGAGCTTCATGGTGTTGATGCTGCTCTGACCATTATCCCAAAAAATGATCAGGCTCAAAAGAAACTTGACTATATTCATACGCTTGGATCGGACCGGACCATTTGTGTTGGCAACGGTGCCAATGACAGACTGATGCTCAAGGAGGCCTGCATTGGCATTGCCGTGCTTCAGGAAGAGGGCCTATCCTCATCATCCCTTGCGGCAGCAGACCTTCTGGTAAAAAATATCCTTGATGTTTTCGGTTTTTTCCAGACACCGGAACGACTCATAGCAGGTTTGCGAACCTGAAAAAACAAAAAAACAGTTTAAACAAGTGCCATTAAAAATTTTGATGCTGGAATCACATGGATATTGCTTTTTTTGTCCTGATAATGCTGCTGCTCATCCATGGTAACCAGAAATCTTTGTTCTACATTCAGCCGATCTCCAAAATAGCTTAAGGGTTTGTGGGAAGAAACTTTAAGTTTACATTCCACCATAAACCATGGGGTCCCTTTCCATGTAACAAGAAAATCAACCTCACGACCTTCTCTATCTCTGATATACCATAATGCTATTTTCAGACCATAAACCTGGTGATAAAAATCACAAAATTTATTTAAATGGGATGCGATCATATTTTCAAATTTTGAACCATCATCCTCTATTTCTGACCAGTCCCAAAGATAGTATTTAGATTCTTTTTTTAAGGCTCGCTCAAGTCTGGAATGAAACGGCATTACCCTGAAACAATAATAATTTCGGCAGAGCAGATCCATCCAGGTTATTATAGTTTTCGGGCTTGTCTGCACATCTTCTGACAGAGAAGATAGAGAGAGAGGAGATGCTACTCTTTTGGGAAGAAGTGCTCCTAAAAGTTCAACCTGGGAAAGCAGTCTCACTTTTTCTGCTGTTCTTATATCTTCTCTGAATATTCTCTCAAATCTTTCGTTCTGCCATCGTAAAAGTGTTTGTTCGCTTCCTTCAAGTAGTGGCTCTGGGAATCCTCCAAACTTAAATAAGTCTTTTAGATCCCCACCTTTTTCGGGAAACAATAAAGAGTGGCAGTATTGAGGCATCTCCATATCAGGCAAGCCTGTCTGAATAATTTCTTTCAATGAAAAAGGGTGGAGTACGTGATAATGGTATCTTCCTAGTAAAGAGTCTCCTGATTTCCTGAAAATATTTAATTTTGATGAACCTGTAACAATTATTTTTTCATTATTGGATCGAGTATCCCAAATCCCTTTTATTAAATTCTTCCATTTGTCGTATTTGTGTATTTCATCAAATACAATGTATTTTATATCCGGTGCCCATTTCTGCTTCATAATTTTGAGTTTATGTTTGGGATTGTCCCAATTCAAATAGACGTGATGGTTTTCTTCTTCAGCAATAAAACGGGCAAGTGTAGTTTTTCCGACCTGTCTAGGACCTCCCAGAAACACCATTTTTTTTTGAAGGTCATCTTTAATTGTTCCTGCTAAATATCTTTTCTTCATATGACAAAAATAACCCATAGGTAAAGAATGTCAATACTTTTTTTACCTATGGGTTATTTTTGTCATTGCGTGCGCAGAGAAAATTATCGTAATGTTGATAATAATCATATCAATAAGCCCCTTGCTTGTCAATACCATAACTATTTGATTTTATTAAATAAATTGCTTGACACGAGCAATAGAAAATGTCATATATCAGAGCGTATTTAAAATAAAAGGCGATGAATCCCCATATGAAACAAAAATCAAAGGCAAAACTTGTTGAAGGTGATATTGGTAAAATTCTTTACAAAATGACATTACCTATGCTTATGGGCATATTGGGAATGATTGTTTTTAATCTTGTTGATACTTATTTTATTGGCATTCTGGGTGTTGATGAACTTGCTGCCATCAGTTTTACATTCCCTGTTATCATGATTGTCATGAGTATATCCATGGGACTCGGAGTCGGTACCTCTTCTGTTATTTCACGGGAAATAGGAACCGGTAATATGGATCAAGTCAAACGTTACACAACAGATGCCTTGATACTATCCTTTGTGATTGTCATTTTATTGGTTATCCTAGGGCTTTTCACACTAAACCCGCTTTTTAAATTATTAGGTGCCGAAAAAGAGCTGATCCCCTTAATCAGGGACTATATGATAATCTGGTATGCAGGTGTTCCACTTGTTGTTATTCCAATGGTCGGCAACAATGCCATCAGGGCAACAGGAGATACAAAATCTCCCGGGATCATTATGATGGTTGCCGTGGTTGTTAATTTGATCATGGATCCCTTATTAATATTCGGTATAGGTCCTTTCCCCCGGCTTGAACTTCAAGGTGCTGCCATAGCCACCCTTATTGCCAGAAGCTGTGTTATGATTTTTGCGCTATACGTGCTGTACAAAAGGGAGAAAATGATTTCTCTGCAATTGCCCACCCTGAAAAATTTATTTCATTCATGGAAAAAAATTCTCTATGTAGCAATTCCTACATCTCTGACAAACCTGATTGCACCTGTCACCATCGCAATAATCACCATGCTGGTGGCAAATTATGGAAAAAATGCAGTTGCTGCTTTTGGCATAGCCTCAAGGCTTGAAATGTTTTCATTAGCAATTGTAATGGCGCTTTCAGCTGTTATTGCACCATTCACCGGTCAAAACTATGGGGCAAAAAAATATAACCGGATTACTAAAGGGGTTCAAATCAGCACCAATTTTTCGATTATATATGGTCTTGTTGCCATGTTGTTCTTCATTCTTTTCTCAGAAAAGATAACCTCTGTTTTTACGGACAATCAGGAGGTTATTCAACACGCACAATTTTTTCTCATCATCCTTTCTATAAGCTTTGGTGCCAGCGGTATTATTAAAGTAACAACTTCGGTTTTCAATGCTATTAACAAACCTTTATTTTCAACCATTCTTATTCTATTGCAGATGGTGATACTGCTTATACCGATGGCATTGTCAGGTTCAAAATTATATGGGCTGAAAGGAATTTTCATCGGATGTACCCTCGCCCATATCATATCAGGTTTTTTAGCATATTTTTTTATCCGCTGGGTGTGTGTTAAAATACAAAATTAATTCTGCAAATCACTTTAATCGGTTGACAGTTTTCATATAATATTTATTCTATTATATACCCTACCGGGGTATGGTATTAATTATTTTATTAAACAGATCAAAAGGAGC
>JAGLLQ010000370.1 GCA_023140455.1 Desulfobacteraceae bacterium
AAAAAATACCATATTCTCTGGCATGTATAAACATGATAGCTCCCAGCACACAGGCAGGTATATTCATATTAATAAATTCTTTTCGTATTTTTTCATCAGGTATAATGTAGCCTTTCACTGGGAAAAAAAAAGTGGCTGGATATAATACCAAATTACCTCCCTTGTCTTTTTGAAGATATGGCCAATTTGAGCGTTTCTTTTTCATATTTCCCCTTCCATAATGTTGAACCTCCATTCATTTATCTCTATGAATTATTTCCAATAAAGTTAATAAAAACATATAAACAGATCCCAATAAGCCCAATACACCTATAGAAATCGTGGCATATTCTGTTGAAATAATACAATCTTTAATAAAGATAAAACCTGCAAAAAAACAAATACTAATATAGACACTTAAACAAAACTTTGAATGTTCTCTATTTAAATCATCGAAATGTTCTTTCCCAAAAAATCTTCTCTTTGATATCGGATTTTTTAAAAAAAATTGTAGTGCACAATATACAGCATTAATTGCCAAAAAGCATAGACTACAATAAACACAAAAAAGCCATAACCGATTGTATGTATTAGCGCCAAAGCTCCCAAGACAAAAATAGGTATATTAATATTGATAAATTCTTTTCTTATTTTTTCATCAGGTATTATGTAACCTTTTCGAGAAAATAAAAGAGTTGCAGGGTATAATATTAAACTCCCATCCTTATCTTTTTGTATACTTGGCCAATTTAAATGCCTCTTTTTCATGCTTCTCCTTTTATTTACAAACTTTTCCTTTGTTACATTCAAATTCTTCCTATTAACTATTCACTAAATCACTTCTACACCAGCCATCAATACATTCACAGGCAATGCTACCTTCCCCAGCGTTTTTATTAATGTTTTGCCAGCATTTTCACTCACAGTCTTTGCTATCAATTTTCCGCCACCACTTTGTTTGAGTGCCAACGAGCCCTGAATCGTTTTTATACCATTATTAAAATCATTATTTACAAGATCACTATTTTGTTCCAACATTGGCTACCTCCATTTATAAATAATTTATTATTATTTTTTAAAATATATTGCTAATAAAAACATAATAAAACCAAACAAAAAAAAGATTGTTAGCAAGTAACCTACCAGAACACCTGTCATATTAGGTATATAAACAATACAACTTACCCCCAAACCAATCGAGCACAACATGCCAAATAAAACAAAATATAACACTAATTTTGAATGCCTGCTGCCTACGTCATTGGCATAATACTCCCATGAAAAACTTCTATCAGATTGTGAAAATTTTCTGACAGATCTATATCTGAAAATAAATATAACCAAGACGTATAAAAAGGATGCAACTAATAAAAAAATGATGTTTATGTGCAATGCAAGCCAAAGTATCGGAAATGCTGCGATAATCATGAAACTATCATCTAATTTATCTGCTGCTTCCTTATCGGGCAATATGTACCCTTTCTTCGCAAAAAAAATACAAGGGTAATAAATGAAATTCCCGTTGTCATCTTTTTGCAAATTTGGTCTGATCATCTCCATATCCTCCTCTTTTAAATACTATAAAATGATTGAATCGCACTTTTTAAATATGCAAACAAAGCCAAATTATTTTCCCATTTTCATATGCCTACTCTTACTATTGAATAGCCTGATTATAATACTACTCAGTATCAGTGGCACAACTCCATGTTGGTGAGTATAGTAAAAAAAATACGAAAAACGATAAGTAATGTATTAAAATATTACTTATAATTACTGTTTTAAGGAAAACCATAGCCACAAAATCACTTACCCCTATAATATTATACAATAACAAATCAAGTACTTACATGCCTTAAAAATAAATATAAAAAATCGCACGAAAAGTCAACAAGCAAATATAGTTAACTGGGAAAATAGGGGTTTAATAGAATTTACATGTGTCCATCCTGGAATAGAGACATAAAAAGAGACTCTGGGTAATTGCATGCAAAAATATTTTTTAGAAAGGTAATAAAATCAATACTTTTATAATAGCATATTATACAATGGATAGATAATATTAACTTTAAATTTCAACGGGTTAGCTATGTAAAAAGACAAAAGTCAGTATTGGAATTATATAATAATGGACTGTGTTGCGGTGCCAAAGCAACTAAAACTAAAATGGAAAATGATGATATCGAGCCAGTGCCGCCTGAAAGCACCATCAAACGAATATTATCAAACAAAGGCTTAACACATTACAAAATTGGATTTTATAATTACAAGAATTACCAATTTATAAAGGGGGCGGCCCCCAAACCCGAGTTTCCCGCATAAATGACCAAAGTATGAGATCAAAAAGTAAAGACCGCGTATGGAAATACGACCCTTATACTTCGGTCGCCTTCACGGCGCTCAGGTAACCCATATACTTGATTGGGAGAATTATCTAAACAATAAAGAAAACGAATACAGAACATATCTGCAAGCAACATATAGTATGATGAATGAAGCTCTTGAGCTTGAATTACTATGGGTTAATATTAACCCAGGGCACGGGAATATACTGCGGCTCAGCAGTAAATATGATCTTCTTGATGGGTTGAGCATTGAAGGTGGTATTATTTTTTACCAATCCCAGAACACCTCATCTGCTATCTACTCTTATAATGAACAGGATAGATTATTTTTACGAATAAAATATAGTTTTTAAAAATTTTGTTTTAGCGTTGTTAAATATGCTAATATCTTTCAGATAATAAATATATAAAGGAGGATTATATACTGCAAATGAATAGAAAATATTATTCAATGCTGGATCAGCAGACCGTGTTAAGCCATCTTTTCCATCCAAGGGCTGAAGATAGCTTCAGGCAGGCAAGCAACACCCGGGCTGACATAATGATTCCCCTTACAAAGAATGTCCATGTGGGAGCATCTTTCCATTTTATAAATAAGGACGCTCCAGTGATACTTTTTTTCCATGGCAATGGTGAAATCGTTTCTGATTATGATGATTTTGGAGTTCTATATAATGAAATCGGCATAAATTTTTTTGTCGTGGATTACCGAGGATATGGAAGATCAACCGGTACTCCGTCAGTGACATCAATGATGAATGATTGTCTTAAGATTTTTGATTTTGTCCTTGGTTATATGTTGGATATGAAATTGACAGGCACTCTGTCTGTTATGGGAAGATCTTTGGGGAGTGCCTCTGCAATTGAGCTTTGCGCCACAAGAGCAAGTGATTTTAAATGTTTGATTATTGAGAGTGGATTTGCCAGGATTTCACCATTGCTGCAAAAGCTTGGTATTAATCCTCAAGCCATTGGTTTTAAGGAACAACAGGAATTTGAAAATATTGATAAAATTAAACCATTTTCAAAGCCCTGCCTGGTGATTCATGCTGAATTTGACCACATTATTCCATTTTCAGATGGCCAGGCTCTTTTTGATGCGTGTGAGTCAAAAGATAAAATACTTTTGGAGATCAAGGGGGCAAATCATAATGATATTTTTTTAAAAGGTATGAATCAATACATGGAACATATTAAAAAAATCTGCCTGTAGACAAATTCTTTACACAATTTACAACTTAAAGAGACAAAGGCCTGGATTTTTAAAACTGATATTCTCTATCGAAAATAGTCAACAATACAAATAGTATCCATAAATTCCGTTAAGCCAATAAGCCTGATATTCTAAAAACAATCTTGCTTTGGAATTGTAGACACAAAATCATGCTACATAAAATTTAAAATTTTCTGAGGAAATATTTTGAGATAGAATGAAATGTTGTTAAATAACTAAATTATTTTTTTGAACCTTATTTTGTTTGATGTTACTTATAAGTAATGCGATAGAAAAAAGTATTGTTGATTTTTTTTTTACAACTGACAAGAAAAGGAGAACATCGATGAAATTATTAAAAACCAAACAGTCATTAATCATTCTGATCATTGCAATTGCAATACTTTCTTTTGGAACATCCATGGCTAATCAAGTAAAAATTGCTAAGCCTAAAACAAAAACTGATGATGCTACAAAAAAATCTAATGTTTTATCAACAACCCCGGAGGCAATAAACAAAAACAAATCAAAAGTACAACAAGAACCTACTTTGCTTAAAAAAAACAAAAGCAAATCAAAAGTACGACAAAAGCCTACTTTGCGTAAACAACTGCCTGATTTAGTTGTAAGAGTGATCAGTTTAACAAATAATTGTTCGATTAAATACACTATTCAGAATATCGGTACAGGCGGTGTTCCTAAAGCGGCTTACCTAAATACCTCAAAGGGATTTCTTAAAATGTATGATGGAACTAAATCGCTTGGAGGTATCAGCCTAAAAGATGCTGACCCTTATGGACATCTGAAAACTCCCGGCGGATCAGAATCTGGAGTGGCTTTACCGGGTAATTATACCCCCACCGGTAATCATTCCATCAAGATTGTGATTGATGAAATTAATATTGTAAAAGAGAGCAATGAAAGAAACAATAGACGCACGGAAGCTCTATCTTGTGCTCCTCCATTACAGATAAACAAGATGAGCATAGGATCAGATGCTGCTGGCAATTGTTTTGTCCATATATTCTTGAATAAGGATGGCAATAAAAATTTGCCCTTAAGTGCATCAAAAATCAATTTTTCCAACCGGAATCATTGGGATCAAATTAAATATGGGAATGCTCAATTCATTTCTTTAATGAGTCTTAAAAATACAGTACCCTATAATTCAACGTGCTCTAGCTATCCTTGCACCATTAA
>JAGLLQ010000371.1 GCA_023140455.1 Desulfobacteraceae bacterium
GCAATATTCATAAATGCAGGAATAAAGATTTTTGAAAGGTCTGTATCTTTTGCAACACCTGCTGGAAGAGCATTTATGAATTTTTTCCACAGATTCATGGTTCCACCACCGGCAGGAAGAAGACCAACACCGATTTCAACAAGGCCCATGAAAAGCTCTGAATGGGCAACAATTCTGTCTGCACCAAGGCATGTTTCACATCCGCCGCCCAGTGTCATGCCGTAAGGAGCTGCAACAACAGGGAATGATGCATATTTAGTATTTTGAATACCATCTTGTGCTTTTTTGAGAAAGGCATCAATTTCTGCATACTTTTTATCATGGCATAGTTTAGATATAAAACTTAAGTCAGCACCAGCAGAAAAAGCTCCTGGCATGCCGCCTGCTTCATTACCAATTACAAGACCAACTCCGTTTTTATCAACATAGTCAAGGGCATCGGCTAATGAATCAACTATTTCAGCATTAATTGCATTCATTTTTGTATGGAATTCAACACAGAAAACACCATCTCCAATGTCAACAAGACTTGCAGATGCATTTTCCATGGCAGTTTTATTATTACCCTTGGCAGCTGCAATGGATACCATGGATTCTGCAACTGGTACTTCTTTGTAAGAAGAAGATGCAAAATCATAATAGTATTTTATTCCATCCTCAAGTTTGTAAAAACAAGTATTGCCCTTTGCAAGCATATCTTTCACGTTTGCAGGAACGGTAAGCCCTTCTTTTTCCATGCGATCAGCAGCTTCCTGAACTCCATAAGCATCCCATACTTCAAACGGACCCATCTCAAAGTTGTAACCCCATTTCATGGAATTATCTATTTCAATAATTGTATCTGCTATTTCAGGGATTCTGGCACCTGCATACTGAAATTGGTTGGCAGCCATTTTCCAGGCAAAAACTGCGCCTTTGTCATCACCTTTAAGAACAGCTTCAATTTTTTCAGCAAGGGTTTGTCTTTGTTTGGCTTCATCAAGACAAGGGAATGTAGGTCTGACAAGGTCTTCATATTCAAGGGTTTCAGTATTGATAACTTTTTTAACCCGTTTACCTTCAGGGGTGAAGTCTGTTTTATAAAAGCCTGCTTTTGTTTTATTTCCAAAAAGCTTTTTCTCAACCATTTTTAAAGCAAACTCCGGCATGATAAGAGTATCTCTCTGTTCATCGTCTGGACAAAGTTCATATGAGTTTTTGCATACATGGTCTACTGTATCCAGGCCAACAAGGTCAACTGTTTTAAAAATAGCTGTTTTAGGTCGTCCAAGGGCAGGTCCGAATATTGAATCTATTTCAGGGATAGTCATGCCCTCTTTAATCATTGCCTGCATGATTATTCCAATGCCCTGAATTCCGATTCTGTTTCCTACAAAGTTTGGAGTATCTTTGGCCCATACAATACCTTTACCAAGGTTTTTCTCTCCAAATTCAGCTATAAAATCAAGGACTTCCGGTAGAGTGTCAGCACCAGGAATTAGCTCTAAAAGGTGCATGTATCTGACAGGATTGAAAAAATGTGTTCCCATGAAGTGTTCTTTGAACTCTTTTGAAAATCCTTCACAGATCTCTTTCAGCGGAATACCTGAAGTGTTTGATGTTACGATACAATCTGGTTTTCTTACCTTTTCAATTCGTTTGAAAAGATCTTGTTTGATTTTAAGATTTTCAACTACAACTTCACAAATCCAGTCACAACTTTCAAGTTTTTCAAAATCATCTTCAAGGTTTCCAATCTCAATAAGAGCCGCATCTTTTTTTGTCATGAAAAGATCTGGTTTTGCAGCAAGAGCACCATCAAAGCCAGCTTTTACCATTCTATTCCTTGCAATCGGATCGTTTTTTTCCTCATCCTTTAAATCAAAGGGAACGATATCCAAAAGC
>JAGLLQ010000372.1 GCA_023140455.1 Desulfobacteraceae bacterium
TGTTTCCCAAGCCTGATATACTGGAATATTGGTATTTTTGCTGTACAGACATAGCTACATAAGCCGCACTCAATACATGATTCAAGGTCATACTTTTCAGCTGCATCTTCAAATAGGCTTGCTTCAAGTTGACGTACAAGAAGATTTACAGGAATATTTCCAGGACATATCTTTATGCATTTCCCGCAATTGATGCATGCGGAATCAGAGACATGAGGAATTGTGCCGGAATCCTGAATAATAAATGAATCAGTATTAGGCTGAACAGGATGAAAAACAGTAAAAGTTGAGAATCCTTTAAAAGGTCCGCCTACAACTATTCTATCGTCATTATTAACATGCATATTAAGCTGTTTAAGAATTGAAATAACAGGGGTACCGATTAAAGCTTTTATGCGCCTTTGCACACCATCTTTTCCTGTTATGCATACAAGTTTTTCAAAATGCATCTTTTTATCCCTGTATGCTTTTGCAATGCCGACAACAGCCTCACTGCTAATAAAACATACTCCCTGGTCCTCACATGTTTTACCTTGCGGGACTACAGTGTTCAGCTGATTTTTCATTATCATTTCTGGAAGGGCATCAGGGTAAGCAGATGATATATTAAATACCTGCATCCCAGAAATTTCAGTTTCAACACCGACACCTTCAGGGACAGTTAAAATAATCTTAGGGATCTTTGTCAATTTTTGTAAAATCTGGATACCCTCTTTTAAATCCTCTGATGCAGTTGTTAAAAAATACTGCCTTGTTGTTGATGAAATATCCTTATCAACTCCTGAAATCACAAGAGTATGTATTTTTCTTGCCGGATCTGTAAGGGTTTCAAAAGGAGGGGCTCCTGGCAATAATTTTAAAAATTTTGCAGCTGTTTCAAGGTCAAACTTGTCTGCATATTCTTCAAAATCATTTATCCATTCATCATTTTGCTCTGTTCCTATAACTAGACTCGTTTTAGTGTCACCAAACTCACCTGAATAGGACTCAATTTTTTTAATTACTCCAGAAACAGATGAAATCACATACTCTGTGCTTTCTTTATAGAGAAAGAGTTTTTCCCCTTTCTTAACCTGATCCCCTTTATTAATAAGAGTAATTCTTGAACTGTCCAAAGAATCATTCAATAAAAGTAAAATATTTGATGGCACAGAAACAACTTCTGGTTCTTTAGGATCTGCCTCTACCAAATCATATTTTAATTTAGGTTGGAATAACCCCATAAAAGGTTGTTTAATCATTTTTCGTCCTCGTTTTGTAAAATTTTAACCACACGTTTATGAATATCTCAATCATGGTGCATGGCATGAATTACATTCCACCGGACCTGCTCCAGAATCTTCATGACATCCTTGACACTGCATATGGAATGCATCAGATCTGCTCGGCATATCTTCATCACCGGTATCTTCATGACATTCGCTGCAGTTATAGATATCATCATCTTCAAGATTATGGTGGCAGTCTATACACTCATAGCCATAGTCTTCAATATGACCACTATGTTTAAATAAAACTTTACCAGCTTTATTTTGAAACATTAAACGTACAGGTTCCTCAGGTTCAGGAGGGCTAAAGGCCGCATAGCAAACAATTCCTACGATAAAAAAAACAAACATTAAAAATAAAGATATTTTTAGATTCGGTTGTGATGTCATACTACTCCTTCATATTATTAAGAGTCTACTCTTTACATTACGCAAAGTTACAACACAATCCCCGTCATATATTAAAATAAAAAAATTATCAAGAGAAAAATAAAATACTTTACGGCTACTATATAGCTATTTGTTTTTTAAAATCTTAATAAGGAAAGGTTTGTATTTCCAATTCTTGGCAACTTTATTATTAATTTTTTTAATAATAAAAATTGCCAAAAAAAATAAAATAAAACCAAAAAAAATGGAAGTTAGATTTTGATCTGTTTCTAAAAATGAGGCTAAACTCCCTCCTGCCAAAGCACCTATTAGCAAAAGGAAAATAGGAAAAACATAGAGCATAAACGTTAAAAAGAGCAAAGGTTTAGTTTGCACGCCTACAACGACACGATCCCCTTTGCTTGCATTTAAAGTATTTCTAACCTTAAAATGCATTGAATCCTTACTATCCAAAATCTCACAATTATCTTTTGCTTCACAGGCGTCACAGGCAGTTGTTCTAACAGTTTTTACCCAGGCTATTGATTTAGTAGCGCTTGTAACGACACCCTCTTCTTTTACCATAATAGGGAGAACCCGTAATCAAATCTATGCATATACACTAATATCTAAAGATTCTTGTCTGTATTCTGTTTGAAGTTTTTGCTTTGCCTGTGCATATTGCTGGTCAAGCCTCTGTTTCTTCGTTATATGCCTCTGTTTTAAATCTGTCTGTTTTTCAGTATATTCCAGTTTTAACTCTTGCTGCTTTTGGGAAACATCTCTCTTGTTTTCAGAGGCTGATGATTCTCCGGATACTTTTTTTTGGGTATCAGATGAATTGTCAATTGTGTTGGCAACACTATACTGGGAGTTTAGAGACACATAATTAATATTATTTATAGTCACCATTGTTTACACTCTCTTTGCCCAATTAATCTAATGCTCAAGCTACTATATTTATAATCTGACTGGCTTTTTGCCCTGGATCAGAATAAGGAGTTTGAAGCTGTCTTGGGCTTTCAGACTCAAGGGTTTCTGTCTTCTGAGCATCTCCTTCTTCTTTATTGACTTTTTCAGAAGTACTAAGCCTTGCTTCGCCTTCTTTACTGATATTAAGCTTAAAAGCCTCCTGAACACTGCTTGCTGCCTGTTTATTTAAATCAGTTTCTGCTGCCTTCAGGTTCTGTTGTTCAACTGCTGCCTGCTCTGTTTGAGGTGATTTTACAACTTGCGGATTTAAATATTGGCTCTGATCCAAACTTTGTATGGAATTCATTGCCATGTATGCCTCCTTCCCTCTAATTTCTTTTATACTATTCATAATAATTCCAAAAAGAGATTAAGTCAATTTTTTTTATTTTTTTCTTGACAAAACAATGGCACTGATATAGAACCTAAAGGTCTTTTTGACATGCTCCCCAGTAGCTCAGTCGGCAGAGCAATTGGCTGTTAACCAA
>JAGLLQ010000373.1 GCA_023140455.1 Desulfobacteraceae bacterium
AAGCATAATCACCAAGGGGATCAAGTAGAGGTTTAATTCAAGCGACACGGGTAAAAATCGCCAGAAAGCAGGCCAGAAACTGTCTGCTGCCGTGGTGGAATACCCGAAGTCTCCTTTTGAGATTTTTTTGATCCATCTCACGTACTGTATGTAAAATGGGTCATCCAGCCCGTATTTCTTGACTATTTTGGGCAAATCTTTAGCCTGCTGGGGAGAACTGATGTATAGAGCAGCTCTCCTTTCCGGTGTAAAAGTCATAAGGAGGCTGAACAATAAAATTGAGGCACCAAATATCACCAGGGTCATCAACATGAGTCGTCTAATTATATATGCGGTCAACTTGCACCTTTTTCTTAAGTTTTAATAAGGCCGGCAATGGTGATACATCATACCGACCTTTTGGGGGTTAATTATTGCAGGACTTATTTAAAAGCATGCTCTTTGATCAATACAGTGCCTGCAAACACAGAGTTGCGTTTTTCAGGATAAATAACACCCTTTTTGTAAGCACGGGTGCCAACCGGCTGGATTATATTAATACCCAAAGCATGTTTCACCCAGAGATCCTGAAGTTCATGGTAAATCTTTTTTCTTTCAGATACACGGGCTTCTTTGATTCCATCAGAGGTCAGCTGATCAATTCTTTCATTTTTGAACATCATATGCTGGCCATAGGCCCCTGTGGAATTCATAAAAGTATGCAGGAAATTATGTGGATCAGCAAAGTCTGCAAACCACCCGATAATAAAAATCGGGTAGACATGATGACGGTATCTGACCCAGTAATCTTTCCATTCAACATGGGATACTTCAATATCAAATTTCGGGTTCAGTTCCATCATATTTTCAGCAATCATGTGAGCAGCAGCCTGGCGCATGTCATTGCCGGTGTTGTGAAGGATGGTCATTTTAAATCCTTTTTCCCATACTTTTCCACCCCAGGCTTTTTTCATGTATTCAGCAGCTTTTTTAAGATCAAAGTCATATCCTTGTACATCTTTTTGAAAGGGCAGACCTACAGGAAGAGGTGCATTAAGGATTTTCCCCTTGCCACTGGTCACTTCTTCCTTGTACAATGCCGAATCAAAGCAGTGTTGAAAAGCTTTTCTGACATTAATGTCCTTAAAGAAATCCGGTGGGATACCTTCTCCATCCAACTTACCACTTCCGATATTGGGGTTTCCGGATTTCTCAATTTCCTGGCAGAAAAAAGCCGTTGTAACAAAAAGCTGGGGAGTTTCTAAAATACTGATGTCCTTCATTTCCTGCATTTCAGCAAGGCGGCTGGACTGAAATGGAAGGACAGAAAGGTCGCCACTCTGCATCATCAGCTTTCGAGTACTCCATTCCGGAATATATTTTCTAATAGCAATTTTAATAGAGGGCTTTTTCCCCCAGTATTGTTCATATCTTTCATATACTACCCGGTCTGAAGGGACCCACTCTTTGAGTTTATAGGGACCAGATCCGTTTTCAATTTTAGCCAAAGGTTCTTTACCGTCTTCAGGGCCGCTGAATTTTGCGGCATTTTCATATTTTCCATCCCAGCAGCCGTTTTTAATGGCCCATTCTTTGTCTATGATAGCACAAAGAGAGCTTACAAAAATACTCATAATGGGCGGATAGGCAGCAGGCATGGTGATAACAATATTATCTCCATCCACCTCAACTGCTTTGGCAATCTTTTCAACAATACCCTCTTTAAGCTTACCGTCTTTTCTTGTGCTGCCGGTTCCTAAAAGAGCTTCCAACAGCATCCACATGGGACCACCGTTTGGATCACAGATCATGGCCCGTTCCAGAGAATATTCCACATCTTCAGGGGTGAGGCTGTTTCCGTTATGGAAGGTCACACCTTTGCGGATATTAAAGGTAATTTTTTTTCCATCATCTGTGATGCCACCGTTCTCAACAGTAGGTACCTTGGTGGACAACACAGGAACAAATTTTTCCGTATTGGCACCATCATACCAGATCAGTGTTTCGTATAAATTCCAGATAACTTCCATGCTGGCATCATCATAAGCCTTACAGGGGTCTACGGTACCGATGGTTCCGATGTTTGCCCAGACAAAGGTGTCTTTTGGGGCACTATTTGCACTCAAGGGCATGATCAGGAACATCATCGTAAGCAACAGACAACTCAATTTAACTTTCATTTTTATTTTCTCCATTTAAGATTTATAAAAACTTACTTAGAATTATTATCTGATAAAGCATTATTTCTCATCCTTGCGCTCCATTCCTTTCTGGAACAATTGTTTTTGTTTGATTTTATGGGTAAATGAATTAAATTCATCCGCCATAATCATGGCATTGGTAACACGATCTCCAAAAGAATTTTCAAGAAGACGGGCTAAAATAACTGTCAGACCTTCCACCACCATCAGGCCGGAACAACGGCTTCCAAAAACAGCTGGCCAGGAAATGGGAACAGTTAATTCAACAGAAGCATATTTTGATATTGGAGAGGAGTTGGAATCATTCAAAACAATAATCCTGGCCCCTTTTTTAGCAAATTCTTTCACTGTAAGAGTTGTCTGATGAGCATAGCGCTGGTAGCTAACGGCAAACAGTACATCATCTTTACCCGCATCAATCATCTGATGGGTCATGTTGCCGGACTGGTTGTTCAGGAAAATAACACGAGGTCTTAAAAGGGTCAGTTGCTGGGCAAAAAGATGGGCGATCATATATGAATTAAATTGCCCAATCACATAAACCATTCCTTTGGCATTGGCCAGCATGGCAGCAGCTTCTTCCAAACTATCATTGGTAATATTGGAATAGGCAGCTTCTATATCATTGACAACCAGTTTGCAGAACTGGGACCAGGTTGTTTCATCACCATCCAGAAGCTGTTTTTTTGATAGCTGATACCTCTCCCATGAAGAATCTAAAGACCCCATGAGCTCCATATTAATTCTGGTTTTAAAATCATTGAAATCTTTGTAGCCGATGTGGACTACAAATCGTGTGACTGTTGCCGTACTGACATTTGCTCCTTTGCTGATATCATAAATGGTTTTTAAAGCCAGGTGATTTTCATTTTCCTGGAAAAACCGGACTATCTTAGTTTCTGATGTTGTCAATTTTTTAAGGTCTTCGATTTTGGCAAATAATTCTTTCAGCATATAAGCACTCCTTTTATGACAATGTCATATTTGTTTCATTAGCTGTTACTTTTGTTTCATACACAGTTGTGACATCACCTGTCAAGTACTTTTTAAAAAAATCAGTAATTTTTCTGAATAAAAATGAGGGAAATATAAAAATGAATAGAGAATATCTTTAAATAGTTAAAAACGTTTGCTTCTACCCATACAGGTATCAGCAAATTCAAGTATAACTATTCAGAGCAAAGACAGGACTTAACTGGATTACAACACAATCATGCAGCTTAATAGTTCATATAAGATAATCTGAATATTTAGATTTATTTTTCATCCAGCACTTTACGTATCTTCTGGGCAAGATCCATCATCACAATCGGCTTCAATATAAAGTCTTTAATACCCAAGGATGCTGCCTTCTCTTCAGACATAATTTCACTGAACCCAGTGCAAAGCAGTATGGGAACATCAGGACGAATTTTACCCAATTCAGTTGATAGTTTATCTCCTGGCATATTTGGCATTGCCATATCAGTTATAACTAAATTAAATTTAGCGGGGTTATCACGGAATACTTGAAGGGCTTCAATACTATTACTGCATGAGGTAACTTGATATCCCATGCGCTCCAGCATCTGTTTTTCCATTGTAATGATTGTATCTTCATCATCCACAAGCAAAATATGTTCTATTCCACCCTGTATGGTCTCATGAATTTTGACTCTTTGTTTTTTAACAGAGCTTTTTTCTATTGGAAAATAAACTTTAAATTCAGTTCCTTTGTCAGGCTCACTGTAAACATGGATCGCACCACCCAAGTTTTTAACAATACCGTGTACAACAGACAAACCCATCCCTGTACCTCTGCCTTTTTCTTTGGTGGTAAAAAACGGGTCAAAAATTTTCTCTGTCAAATTTTTATCCATGCCCACGCCTGTGTCCGCCACTGTCAAACAAGCATAAATACCAGATGTCATATCAGGGATTATTATGTCATGCTCACCTAATTTGACTTCTTTGAGGATTACCTGCAGTTCACCACCGAGGCTCTCCATGGCATGATAGGCATTAGTTGCAAGGTTCATTATAATCTGATGAATTTGTGTAGGATCAGCCTTGATCAAACCACAAGCTGGATCGATATCCAATTTTATGTCTATGGTTGTGGGGATTGAAGACCGGATAAGTTTCAATGCTTCTTTGACAATAGGATGTATCTTCATCAATGTTAATTCATTACTCTCTTGACGAGAAAAGGTAAGTATTTGTTTTACCAGGTCTTTAGCTCTCAATGCCCCGGCATAAATTCCATTCAGACCTTTACGAAACGGACTGCTTTCTGGTATATCCTGTAACAACATCTCTGCATGGCCTAAAATAGGGAAAAGAATATTGTTAAAATCATGGGCGATACCACCTGCAAGAGTTCCGATAGCTTCCATTTTCTGAGCTTGTTGGAGTTGAGACTCAATTTTCACTTGTTGAGTAATATCTCTAAAAAAATTGAGTGTGGCAGGCTTTTCTTCCCATTGAATCATTACAGAATTGAGTTGAACAATTTTTCCCATACCCGATTTATTGATAATTGTAAACGCATAAGTACTGACAGGTTTTTCGCCTATCAATCGCCTTTTATATCTATCGATCACTTTAGCCTTGTCATCTGGATGAATCAAATCAACAAAAGGAATCTTAATCAGTTCTTCTGAAGAATAACCAGTCAGCTCTTTAGTTTTTTGATTTGAAAATTTTATAACGTTATCTTGAGCAACAAATATTGCATCATTGGCGTTTTCAAATAAAATTCGATATTTTTTCTCACTCTCCTGCAGCTTACCCTCTGTTTGCTTACGATCATCAATTTCTATGAGCAATACCTCATTGGTCTTAACAAGCTCCTCTGTGCGTTCTTTAACCTTATTCTCAAGATTTGCATGGGCTTGCTGCAAACTTTTGACTGCCTGATTCTCTGTGAGCTTGGCACCAGCTACCCGGAATGCGACGATAGCAAGGGCAATAAAGGCTATTAAACTAAAAAGCATATATCTGATTTGGATCTTTCTGTATCCCGCAGTCCAAAGATCTTCGGGCAAACACAAAACAATCTTCCAGAAATAATTTTTGGCTTTTTTTGCTGTCAGACTAGGTGCAAATGCTTGACCACTACCGGTGCTGGATTTCCAGCTTTCCTTTAAAGGATATATTGTAGTAAAGGTATACAATCTTTTTCCGCTTGAGAATTGACTGGAATCTTCTTTAATTATCTTTTGCCAAATCGCAGGTTTCTGAACCTTTATAGTTAAGTCTTTTCCTGTTTGAAACATAAAGCCCCATTCCAACTTTGAGGGATGCTCACTAATTAGCCAATAGCCATCAGAGTTCAGCATTATACATTGGATAGAAGAGAGTTCAGCCAAGTCTTTCACTTCTTTTATAAGGTGGGCAGCAAGATAATTGAAAATAATAATCCCACGTTTTTTACCTTCTCTATCAAAGATTGGAGTACCAAAACGAATCATTGGCTTTAATGGTTTCTCAACATGACCATGCTCTATATTCAGATCAAGAGGAGATACAAATATCTCACCTTTTTGCAACCTGAAAGTATCCTGGAAATAATATCTTTCTTTTTTGGACTGCAAATTTTCTTCCCTGACAATAACAGGTCCTTTACCAGGAATAAAATTTATCCTTATACTCTCTTTGCCATCAGCGTTGATAACGCGCACCTGATCATAAATTTTTGCACCTCGGCTGAACAAGGCTAAGTCATTGGTTAAAGGTCTGTTGACATCAGGATTATCCAGCATGTCAATCAGTTGGCTGTAGTTGGCAAAAAAAAGGATATCTGAAACAACCAAATTAAAATTATCTGCTATTCTGTGTTTCTGGAGCTTAATAGTCTGAGATGCTTGAATTTGCAGAATATTTTTTTTGG
>JAGLLQ010000374.1 GCA_023140455.1 Desulfobacteraceae bacterium
CTTTGTCAATCTGGACTGCTTATTTACCTGCTGGAGTTGCTTTTGTAATGTTTATTATTCCATTTATTTCAAAATTTACAGACTGGAGAGGGGTATGGCAAAGTAATAGTTTTTTACTTATTTTTTATCTTATTCTTCTAGTGAAAGCAACTTCTCATATCACTCCTTTTAAAAGAACAAACAAGTTAAGTATAAAAAATTTAATCCGCGATATAATAAAAACCTGGGCATCCCCCGGCCCATTGCTCCTTGCTCTTATTTTCACAACTTATGCTTTGCAATGGCTTGCGGTAATGGGCTTTTTACCAACACTTCTCATGGAAAGATTTGAGTTCCCCAAGTCCACAGCTTCATTCCTTACAGCTATAATGGTGGGAATGAATATCATTGGTAATCTTGCAGGCGGGCATCTTTTAAAATATGGAGTTAAACGGTGGGCTTTAATTGCATTGACAAGCTTTATTATGGGATGTTGCTCTTTTGCAATATACTCAGGCACAACCTTTTATATCAACTATGCAGGGTGTCTTCTTTTTTCTCTTATTGGAGGATTAATACCTGCCGCAGTTATTGGAGGAGCACCAGTTTATGCTCCTTCGGACAAACTAATTTCAACCACAACAGGAATGTTAATTCAAGGTGGGCAGTCGGGCCAGGTTTTTGGACCAACAATACTTGCCTTAATTGTTTCAACAACCGGAACCTGGAGTTCCGGTTTCTTTTTTTTAGGCAGCGTTGCAGGACTTGGAGTTGTTGCGAGTCTTGGTCTTGCAAAACTTAAAAATGAATAAATCTAAATACTAATTACCTGCCATATTTGTCATCAAAAGAGTTCCAGAAAGTTCGGTCTTTATCCCTCCATCCTTTTCCAAAAGCTTTGTCAAAGAAAGGCTTAAGGTTAGAGAACCAAGCCCCATAGCCTTGCTTTCCTTTAAAATTACTTTTTATAGCATCTGCTATATGATCTGCAATATTTACGAGTTCATCTTTGGGAACATAAGCATCTGCTCCCTTTTCAATAGATTCTCTGAGATTCTCAGGCGTAAGCGCATGGGCTGTAAGCATTAAAGCGGGTATATCTCTTTGTTTTGCAAGGTCAAGCAGATCATATCCCTGAATGCCCATGATATCTAAGATTGCAATATCATATTTATTTTCAGTTAAAAGTTTTTTTGCAGTTTCAAAGTCAGGAGCAGTATCTAACGAGCACATATCAAGGAGTTCTTCAATGGTTTCAATAATATCTGGTTCATCATCAACAATAAGAATTTTTTTATCTTTTAAAATATCCTCAGTTGATAAACGTGTAAGATCCCAATTCACCGTTGTTACAGGGCAAGATGCTTTAAGGATTACATAGCTTGAAATTGAACCCAAGAGAACTTTTTGTGCTCTGGATTTGTTTCTTACACCAAGAAAGATGTGAGCAATCTCATTGTCATTGGCAAATTTTACAAGATCTTCCCCGGGGGAAAGTCCACGTACGCTCTGTCTGGCTTCACACTCAACACCTGCATCTTGCATAAAATTACTCGCAAAATCCAAATCTTCCTGAGCTTTTGCAATATCAGACTGTTTTTCAGAAGTCCCACCTTCCATGGAAGTGATTATATAAACAAAAGCGTTAAAAGTTTTTGCATATTCTCTGGCAATAGATAGAGCTCTCCTGCCAACATCACCACCATTATATCCAACCATAATTTTCATAAATGTTCTCCTAAACTTGTCTGTCTACATCCAGCGTTTACGTCGTTTATATGATTTGACATCTTTAAAGGACTTTCTGCCTCCACCCTTGGTAATTCCCATATAAAACTCTTTAACATCGGGATTGTTCTGCAAATCCTCTGAGGTTCCTTCCAGAACAATTTTACCAGACTCCATAATATAAGCATAATCA
>JAGLLQ010000375.1 GCA_023140455.1 Desulfobacteraceae bacterium
TTCCTGGTCGCCATCTTTAATGCCTTTTTGTTTGTAACCATAATAGCGCATTGCTTTGATAGCAGTTTCAACAGACTCAACCCCACCATTTTTAGGAAGAACTTTATTGCCGTTAGCCCCAAAGCGCGGTGCAAGCTGCGGTGCAAATTCTGCCATTTTTGAGAGAAATACTCCCAAGGGGTCAGTATAAACAACATTTGACAGCACAGATGCAAATTTTCCCTCAAGAGCATTTGTTATTGCTTTAATTAAATCAGGGTGGTGATGGCCTGGATTTGCAGCAGAGTATGCTGCGAGGCAATCTAAATACTTATTCCCTTTTTCATCATATAGCCAACATCCAATGGCATGTCTTATAACTAGTTTAACTCTTTCATAATGATGCGCCCCACAGTTTTCTTCCAATTCAAAAATATCCGAATCTGAAAATGTGGAAAACCCTGTTTCTATATTGCTTTTTTTTAATAAATCCATGCTGTCCTCCTTCTAAATCAACCTTCTATTGATTTATTCGTCCTTCTTTATTATTTGATAAATCTTTTTTTCTTTTTCTGTAAGTTCTTCATTGTCATCATAGATTTTTGTAAGAAAACAATGATAAAAATCATGGCGCAAACTATCTCTGTTAGCAGTTACAAACCATTTATTTCTTGTCCAGCTTATGGGAGATAAATTTTCGTTTTCCGGATCAAATATTCCTGCAAGGGATTCTTTCTTATCAGTTATAATATCAAAGGATCTCCCACCAATCTTTTCAATGAGCAGATCTTTTTCAGGATGTATAACCTGAACATCAAAGTCCACAGATACATCCCCCATGGCAATATATCTGATATTAACGCCACGCTTATCAGCCTGTTTCAAATATTTTTCCAGATAGTTACTCGCTTTTGAAAATAATCTTGCATAGATTTCCTGTTCAGCATTTTCTATCATCTCTTTTGCTTTAAGCATGATATTTTCATACCCTGTCAGAGTCCAGATGTATTCATACACTGTTTCCTGCATTGCTTTTGAGACTTCTTTTTCAAATGATTTGATGTTTTTTTTAAAATCAATGCTAAGTTTTTTAATTAGCTCATCAGGGGGGAAAGGTGCATATAAAGAAGATTCTGTTTCAAGAACATATCCTTTGGATATCATGCTTCGCAACACATCATAAATTCTTGATCGTGCAATACCTGAGATTTTACTGAGCTTGGAACCGTTTACAGGGTGCTTGCTGATAAGCGCCATATAGCAGGCTGCTTCATATTGTGTAAATCCAAGTTCTTTTAAGCTTGAAATGTTTTCCATAATATACACTTCCCAAAAATTGTTGCTACCTAAATAGCAACATAATGAAAAATGATGTAAATGTCAATAGCATTCAAGGTTTTCATTTAAAAAAATTAAATATGAAAGATTGACTTCATGCGTTATTTAAATCAATGTGGAGATAATGTGGAAAATAATAAAATATTTGTTAATTGCTATATTGATATCTTTGGCACTGGTTGCTGCAGGTTATTTGTTAACGCCTGAACCACAGGATTTTAAAATTAAAAATCCTGCAAGAACAGCTTTTATGGAAATGAGAATAGATGCCGCAAAAGCAAAGGGACAAACTTTATTTATATCCCATAGATATGTAAAATATTCCAGGATCAGTCAGGATTTAAAAGATGCTGTCAGAATAAGTGAAGATGGAGGATTTTTTTACCATAATGGTTTTGATTTTGGTGAAATAAAAGAATCCATTAAAACAAATATTAAAAATCGAAGATTTAAAAGAGGCGGCAGCACGATTACTCAGCAGCTTGCTAAGAATTTGTATCTGTCTTCAAAAAAATCAGTAGTAAGGAAAGTAGAAGAAGCTTTTTTAACATTAAAACTTGAAAAACAGCTCTCAAAGAAAAGGATTTTCAATTTATATTTGAATTATATAGAATTTGGTGATGGTGTTTTCGGAGTAGAGGCAGCGTGCAAAAAATACTTTAACAAATCAGCAAATAAAGTTACTATCTTTGAAGCAGCCAGGTTAGCATCTATAATCCCCAATCCAAGAAAATGGAGTCCAAATAACCCCACAAAAAGATTAAGATATAGAACTAAAATTTTACTTGACCGCATGTATAAATTTAAAAAAATAAGTAAAAAAGAGTATGACAAATCATTAAGAGCATTTGGAAAATTTTTTAATTGATAAAAAGCAATATAGAATTATACTGTTAAAGGATTTATCAAATTAATTCTACTTGTCTTGTCAGAGAAATAATCCCAGTTTAAGTGTGCAGCCGGTATCTGTTTAGGTATTTCAATGACAGAAAGGTGTAAATGAGGGGGTAATGCAGTTTTCTTTTTGTCTGTTTTGGCAATACTTGCAATAATATCTCCCTGTTTCAGAGTGGTGCCAATTTTTAAACTGCTATTGGGTAGAATGTGTGCATAAACAAAAATCAGATCAAGTGTTTGTTGAAAAGAAATATTATGCCTGACAATAATAGATTTACCAATAAAATCTTCACAAATATTGATAACTTCCCCATTGGTTGCAGAAGGGACCAGTGTATCAGTATTTAGTTTTTGAATCTGCTTGGACATGCCTTGGAAAAGAAGAATATCTACTCCTTCGTGCAGGGTCCTTCGTTTGTCAGGTTGAGAGCCATTTCGGTTTTGCCACCATGCATCCGGGCTTAAAAATAACATTCCGTGATGGAATATCCATTTGCCAGTTCCTTTGTCAGGTTTTGCGATGTCAAGATTGTTAATTTCAGCGATTTTTTCAAGATATAATCGGATTATATCCATGTCTATGATTGTTCTCTTTGAGTAATTTTTTGGGCAATATGAAACATTATTACAGAGGCAGCATTGGCAACATTGATTGAATTTTTCCTTCCATACATTGGGATATGTACAAAATGATCACAGATTCTCAATACATGTCTTGAGATACCATATTCCTCATTCCCAAGAACTATAACTGCCTTTTGAGGCCATTTAAAAACTGTATGTTTTGTTGAGCCTTTTATTGTTTCAATACCAATAATTGTGTAACCTTTATCCTTTTTTTCGATTAATGTTGTTGCAAGATCATCTGTTTTTTTGGCCTTAACCCAGGTTGATGCTCCCATTGAAGTTTTTTGCACAGAAGCATGCTCCGATCCCGGTGTATTTCCAAGTATTATAGATCTAAAACCTGCAGCATCACAGATTCTAAAGATTGCGCCAACATTGAAAAGGCTTCGGAAGTTATCTGTTGCAACATGATAATCCAAGGTTTTTATCGTATTATTTGATGTATCAGTTTTTGTAATGATCGCTGAAGCATTATCTAAAAGGTCATGATCTTTTGGAGATACGCCTGCTTCTAATCTGTGAAAATGAATTGCATCTGATACAAATTCAACCCAGGCCCTTTTTTCAGTCAGGTTCAGGTTTACCTTGAATTTTGTTCCCATCCATCCTGATACTCTGTTGTAGTCTGATGCGAATAAAGAAATTCTTTTGGAATTTATTCTATTTGTAATGAGCTGCTGATAAAAACCTGTCAGCCATTTAATAACCCATTTGTGTTGAGTCTCTATTTTTAGTGACTGGAACTTTTTTTTTGTAAATAAAAAAGAGGGGCTATGCTTTACCACTTGTTCTCAAAGCCATATTGTAGACAGAATAAAATTGTTTGTGCTCTTTTATTCCGTTTCTAAAAAAGTTTTCAAATATATTCATATCACTATAATTTACTACCTTATTGACACTGGAATGAAGAGTGCTCATATTATCTCCTGTTTTGATCTGCCTGCTCAACAGGACTATGCAGATATCTCTTCTTGAGGAAATATCCATTCTTTCAAGTTCTTCCATGACTGTGTCTTTTCCAGTTCCATTGTCATAGGCCTCATCAATAATTATGGCATTGTATTGCTGAATTTCCAGGAATTGTAATGCAAAAGTTGAATTTTCCGCAGCATTCCCCTGAAATTCATTTTTTGTAAGAGCTCTTTGTATTATTTCTCTGAAAGAATCATTGTCAACGCACACAAGGGCTTTTTTATCAATATCAGACATGAAGGAAGTTGCAAAAATATCAGGAAGAGCCTGTGCCCCCCCGCTTTCTTTTGCCTGGAAAGTCGGGATTTTCACTTTTGAATGGCATTTGGGACAGCGGAGAAAGGCATTTTTTTTATCTTTTGGAATTTTTTCATCAGGAACAGTAAATCTTGCCTGACAGCTTATACATATAATTTTCATAGTTATCGGTTCCTTCTGTATCCACGATCTAATTCAAGTGATTCTATATCTGAGGTTGCTTCGCCGCGAGAGGCTTTAATTGTATCAATACCCCTACCCACAATATCTTTACGTGTGGCATATGCATTAGCCGTATTCTCTTCAATCAATCCCTGCTCATAAAGGTTGATGATATATTCATCAAAACTAATCATGCTTCTTGCACTACCCTGTTTGATTATTTCAACAAAAGAATTTCCTTCTGACTCACCATGTAAAATTGAATCTTTAACTCTTAAGCTTGTACACATTACTTCAAAGGCTGCAATTCTGCCTCCACCGGTTTTTGGCAGAAGTTTCTGGGATACAACCCATTTGAGAGCGTCTGCAAGTCTTACTCTGATCAGTTTTTCTTCTTCAGTAGAAAACATTCCCAGAACACGATTAATAGTCTGGCCTGCATCTGCAGTATGTAGAGTGGTTACAACAAGGTGGCCTGTTTCAGCAGCAGCAAGCCCTATCTGTATGGTCTCTCTATCACGCATCTCACCTACGAGTATAACTTTTGGCGCTTGCCTCATGGCAGCTCTTAAACCATTTTCAAAAGTGTCAAAATCAGTTGCAAGCTCACGCTGGTTAAAGGTTGACTTTTTTTGCGAGTGTTGAAATTCAATTGGATCTTCAAGGGTTATTATGTGGTATGCTTTTTTTTCATTGAGATCATTTAAAAGTGCGGCAAGAGATGTGGATTTTCCAACTCCGGTAGCACCTGTTACAAATACAAGACCATTTTTCTCTTCTGCAATTTGATAGAATACATCAGGCAGGTTGAGCTCTTTAATTGTCGGGATTATTGTTTCAAGTTTTCTCATGGCAATGGAGTATTTTCCTGACCTTGAAAATACATTTACCCTGAAACGAACCTTGTCTCTCAATTGATAGCTGAAGTCACAGGATCCATGTGCTAATAATGCTTCTGTTAATTCACGACTATTATTAATTAGGTTTAATGCAATTACTTCAGTTTGAAAAGCTGTAAGACAAATAAAATTTGGTTCCATCCGCACCGGAATCAGTTCACCATCACTTTCAACCTGAATGGGTTTGCCCGGAGTAAAATTTAAATCAGAGATATTTTTTTTTGATTCAAGCATTTTCAGGAGTATATAGTCAATCTCTTTTCTTCGCATAGCCTGTTTTGTCCTTTTGCTTAAATTTTAATTTGATTATATTTCTGTAAAATCAGCAGGAGGTGTTTTTAAATATGGTCTGAATTGCTCTTTGTTAAAGCATTTTTCATATGCTTCTTCAGCACCGATCCATTTCTTTTTATAAAGTTCCATTATTGAATCATCCATGAGCTGCATTCCAAACATTTTACCGGTCTGGATCATGGAAGGAATTTGATGACTTTTATTTTCTCTTATCAGGTTTCGAACACCCGGGGTTGCAATGAGTACTTCTAACGCAACACAACGGCCTGTTTGATGAAGCCGTTTAAACAGTGTCTGGCCGATTACTGCTCTGAGGCTGTCAGCAAGGGAAGAACGTATTTGTGCCTGCTCGTGGGCTGGAAATATTTCAATAATACGGTCAATAGTTTTTACAGTGCTAGAGGTATGTAATGTACTGAATACCAGATGACCTGTATTGGCAGCTTCGATAGCAAGAGAGACGGTTTCAAGATCCCTGAGCTCACCTACAAGAATAATATCAGGATCTTCACGTAACGCTCCTCTTAAAGCTGCGGTAAAGGTTTTGGTATGTACGCTTACTTCACGGTGATTAACAATACAATTTTTACTTGTATGAACAAATTCTATGGGATCTTCAATAGTAATGATATGATCTTTTCTCAGTCTGTTTGCCTGGTCTAATATTGCAGCAAGAGTTGTTGATTTTCCACTACCAGTAGGCCCTGTTACAAGCACAAGCCCTCTTGGAAGAGTTGCAAGTTTATTGATTACTGCAGGAAGTCCAAGGGATTCGGCGGATTGAATTTTACTTGGAATTTCACGAAATACAGCATTAACACCATCTTTCTGCATAAAATAATTAGCTCTATACCGGGCAAGACCCGGAATTTCATATCCAAAGTCGACATCACCTGTTTCTTCAAAAATTTTTATTTTTTCTTCGGGAGTGATTTCGTACAGAAGTTTTCTTAATATATCACTGGAGAGCTTTTGATATTTTATTCGTTCTATGT
>JAGLLQ010000376.1 GCA_023140455.1 Desulfobacteraceae bacterium
AAAGCAGTCGATGATGTAAGCTTTGAAATTTATTCCGGAGAAACATTATCCATTGTTGGAGAATCAGGATGTGGGAAAAGCGTCACTGCTCTCTCAATTATGGGTCTTATTCCAAATCCGCCCGGTGAAATTGTAAGTGGTTCAATCTATTTCCAAAATACCAATTTACTTGATATTTCTGAAAGAAAAATGAGAAAAATACGTGGAAACAGAATATCCATGATTTTTCAGGAACCAATGACATCACTTAATCCTGTTCTGACAGTTGGAAAGCAAGTCATTGAAGTTTTAGAAACCCATGAAAAGATGAGTCGTAAAGATAGAAAAAAAAGAACACTTCATTTATTAACTCAAGTAGGAATTGATTACCCTGAAAAAAGAATACATGATTATCCACATCAATTATCCGGAGGCATGAGGCAAAGGGTAATGATAGCCATGGCATTGGCATGCAGACCCCGTTTACTTATAGCAGACGAACCCACAACAGCGCTGGATGTTACAATACAAGCCCAAATACTTGAGATCATAAAAGAGATAAAGAAAAAAGAGAAAATGGCAATTCTTATAATCACTCATGACTTAAGTGTGATTGCTGAGATGGCTGAAAAAGTAATTGTAATGTATGCAGGGAAAATTGTGGAAAAAGCTTTGGTAAATGATATTTTTAAATCCCCGCAGCATCCATATACAAAGGGATTATTAAATTCAGTACCCAGGATGAATACTTCTGTAAATAATTTATATGCAATACAGGGTTCTGTTCCAAAAATAACAGATTTGCCAAAAGGGTGCAGGTTTAGCACAAGGTGCGATCTTTGCAAAAGTATCTGTTGTGAAAAAGAACCAAAAATGAGGCAGATAGGGAATGAAAGATATATTAGTTGCTGGATTGGAGCAGAAGAATATGCATACGGATAATATTTTAAGAGTTGAAAATTTGAGTAAATATTATTCAGTTAAAAATAAAAAATTGTTTAAAAACAAGCAACATATCAAAGCTGTTGATAATGTAAGCTTAGATGTTAAACGCTCAGAAACATTGGGAATAGTCGGTGAATCAGGGTCTGGAAAATCAACAATGGGGAAAACTATTCTAAAGTTAACAGAGCCAACTAAAGGAAAAGTATTTTTTAAAGGCAACAACATATTTGATATGAAAAAAAATGAACTTAGAAATTTAAGAAAGGATATTCAGTTCATTTTTCAAGACCCGTTTTCTTCACTAAATCCCCGTATGAAGATAAAAGACCTGATTATTGAGCCATTAAATTTTCATGATGTTGGTAATGAGAGCGACAGAGAGAAAATGGCAAGAAAGATTATAGAAAAGGTAGGTCTGGATATAGATGTTTTTTCAAAGTTTCCCCACGAATTTTCAGGTGGTCAAAGGCAGAGGATTGGTATTGCAAGGGCATTAATATTAAACCCGAGCTTTATTATTTGCGATGAAGCGGTTTCTGCATTAGATGTCTCCATACAGAGTCAAATAATAAATTTGTTAATGAAATTACAAAAAGACATGGGATTGACCTATATGTTTATATCCCATGATTTATCAGTAATAAAACACATAAGTGACAGAGTCGCGGTTATGTATTTAGGAAAAATAGTTGAAATTGGAAGGGTTGACGATATTTTCAATCATCCCAAACATCCATATACAAAAGCTTTATTATCAGCAAACCTGCCATTAGATCCAACTATTAAGAAAAAAAGAATAATCTTAAAAGGTGAAATCCCAAATGCGATTAATCTACCAAATGGTTGTAGATTTCATACACGATGTCAAGAGACAAAAAACATCTGTGAAAAACTGGAATCTGATTTGATAAATACAGGAAACAACCATTTTGTGGCATGTCAATTTTATAATAATGAAAACTAAATTTTTAAGGAGAGTTATTGGTATGAAAAAGGTAATGATTTTATTTTTAATAGCTATTTTAATGGCTGTAACAGCATGTTCTAAAAGCAATGAAGCAGAAGATCCAAAAAAAGAAACAACACAAGATGTTTCAGATGAAAGCTCGCGGTATGGTGGAAGTCTTGTGGTTGCAACCAAGGGTTGCCCGCCACACTTAGATAGTGACAAGAGTACGCTATGGACAATAACTGAAACAATGAATCATGTATATGAAGGTCTTTTTGAATTTGATAAAAATCAGATTTCAACACCTTTTTTAGCTGAAAGTTATGAACTGGTAAATGATAATAAAACATATGCAGTAAATTTGCGAAAAGGGGTTTTGTTTCATAATGGCAAAGAGATGACAACAGCAGATGTAAAAGCTTCATTTAACAGATGGATCAAAATTAATGCAGGCGGCCAGATGATGGCAGAATATCTTGAAAAAGTTGATGTAACAGGTCCCTATGCAATATCATTTACATTTAAAAAACCATATGCACCTTTTTTAAATATATTAGCATCAGAAGTTGCCGGTCAAAAGTTCTACATAAAAACAAAAGAGATGATAGATAAGTATGGCGATAAAATCATTCTGGAACATATAGGAACAGGAGTATATATGCTTTCTGAATTTGTACCGGATCAACACTTAAAATTAAAAAGATTTGACAAATATGTTCCTAATCAAGGGAAAAGTTCCCTGTTTGCAGGCAAAAGAATTGCTTATCATGATGACATAACAATAAAATATGTCCAGGATCCCATGGTCAGGGTTGCGGGTATTCAAACCGGAGAATTTCAATTTGCTGAAGAGATACCACAGGACCAGTATAGCTTGTTTGAGAGTAATCCTGATATAGAAATAGTTGATCTTGATGATGATATGATGGGCATGCTGGCAATTAATTCAGGGAAAGCACCATTTAACGATATTAATGCAAGAAAAGCTGCAGTTACTGCACTTGATATGGAAGAATTAGGTAGAATCACCATTGGCAATGAAAAATTTTGGAGTATTAAAGGTGGTGGTTCAATGTTCCCTGAAAATAGTGTCTGGTATGATCCTGATTCAGGCAAAGGAATCCATAACAATCAAGACATTGAAAAAGCCAAAGAGTATCTTGGTAAATCAAATTATGATGGTACACCAATAGTCATAATAAATACAAAAGAAGATATGGTGCAGAGTCAGGCAGCAATGGGACTCAAAAGCCAACTCGAAAAAGCCGGCTTTATTGTAGATATACAATTGTATGATAAGGCTACGGTTTTTGAAAAACTTTATGAAGAAAATCCTGAATGGGATTTAAATTTTTCCACATGGGTTGAAGCAAGTCCGGATCCTCAAGTGTTTGGTGCCTGGATAGGTACTAACCGCTGGACATCAAATTGGGATGATTCTGAATCAATAAAAATGGATAATATTTTTAAAAGAATGATGACTGAAACTGATTTTGACAAAAGATATAAAATAGTAAAAGAATGGAATAAAGAAGTTTGGAATAAAGTTCCCATAATCAAAACATTTAATTATAGTCGTGTTCATTTAATATCCTCAAAACTCAAAGGATATAACAATTATTGCAAACAGATTTACTGGAACACCTGGATCGAAAAATAAAACTACTTAGATAAAAATATTTACACAATTAAATTACAGAGGAGACTGATATCCTTATGGATAAGTCAAAATATATTGATGCAGCTAAAAAAGCAAATTGTTCCCTGGAATTAGAAAGAAAAATAGTTGGAGTCAGGTTTGTTTTTTCAGAAGATGAATTTAATCAAGCCCAGGCGAAGAAACCATTAGCAAGAATGTCTTATTGCAGAATGGTTACCAGGGCAACAAAGGGTGAAGGCATGAAAGTTGATGTTGATAATTTTGGTTGTTTTGCTGCAGCCAGGGTCTTGGGCATCGTAGACTTGGATGACTGGTATACTTCAGGGCATTATTATGGCAATTGCGGATTATATGAAGACGTACCAACGGCAAAAGAGGTTACAGATAATATGTCAATGTGTGATCATAAAGCATATGGACTTGAAGTTAAACCCTTAGAAGATTTTACTGTTGATCCACATATTGTAATAATTATTTCTAATCCGTTTAATATTATGAGATTTATTCAGGGATATTCATACAAATATGGCACACACTCTTCGTATAAATTTATCGGGAGTCAGGCAATGTGCTCTGAGAGTACAGCAAATCCATATAAAACAAATAATATTAACCTTTCTCTTTTATGTGCAGGCGCGCGCAGGAGTGGATTAAATAAAGATGAAGTTGCAATTGGAATAACATTAACAAAATTTGTAGCCATGGTTGATGGACTTTGCAAAACAATCACACCGGTTGAATCCAATAAAAGGAAAAAAAGAATAGAAGAAAATTTCAATAACCATAAAACTTCAGATGTACAAATAATATATAATAAGAATTATGGTGATGATATGATGAAATATGATACGGCGCATTTTATAGATAGTGTTTGAACAATTTTGAGAAAGAAGCCTTCTTGACGAGTTATATACTATTGTGGTAGCGAAAGTGAATATTGATTTGTTCAAGGAGAGAGAAAATGATCAAAGTTCGTTGGACAGGAGCAGCCGGGATTGAGTTTGTTACAGATCAGGGAGTTATTCTTATTGATC
>JAGLLQ010000377.1 GCA_023140455.1 Desulfobacteraceae bacterium
AGAAAATCAACTTCTTTTGATGTGAATTTATTTTCTAGTAGATTCATTTCCAAGTCTTTAGTTTAAAATAGTAATAAGGGTTTCGCAAATAATTTTATCTTCGCCTTTCTGTATTGTTCTGGGGTCAATAACAAACCAATCATCCTCTATTCTTCCTATTATTGGAGTGTCACTGCTTCTAAGTTTTTTTTCAAGCCTGGTTGCTGATATTTTTTTTGATTTTATGGTGATACAGCAGCTTGGGAGTGTTAAAGATGGGAAAGCTCCGCCTCCCGGGCGGGAAAACAAGTCAGCAAGTTTAATTTCAACATTTTTTGGCAAAAAAGGCTTAAGCTTTTTCATGATGGCTGAAGCTCTCTTTTTTATATTAGTATAAGAGTCTGTAAGCATTTTCAGGGTCGGGATCTTTTTAATTACATTTTCTTCATCTCTGTATAATCTCAAGGTGGATTCCAGAGCAGCCAGAGTAAGTTTATCTATTCTCAAAGCCCTTGTTAGAGGATTGCTTTTAATAATATCAATTATATCTTTTTTTCCAAGAATAATGCCTGCCTGGGGACCTCCTAATAACTTATCCCCACTGAAAGAAACAATATCAGCTCCTGATTTCACAGCATTTCTGACTGTAGGTTCTGACCCAAGACCATGTTTTGCAAAGTCTATAAGTGTTCCACTCCCAAGGTCATCCATCACTGGAATCCCATGTTTTTTGCCAATGGTCACAAGATCAGCAACAGGAACACTTTTAGTAAAGCCTTCTATTTGGTAGTTGCTTGTATGGACTTTAAGGAAAAGCCCTGTATTGTCGGAAATTGCCTTAGTATAATCATGGGCATGGGTTCTGTTAGTTGTACCAACTTCTTTGAGTATGGCGTTACTTTTAGTCATAACATCAGGAATTCTGAATGAACCTCCAATCTCAACAAGTTCTCCTCTTGAAACTATTACTTCTTTGTTGTCAGCAATGGAGTTTAACGAAAGCAATACTGCACCGGCGTTGTTGTTAACGACTATGGCAGATTCTGCACCTGTGAGTTCACAAATTAAGTCTTCAACAGCTGAATATCTGATCCCGCGTATTCCTTTATCAATATTATATTCCAGGTTGGAATATCCTGATGCAATGTTTGTGATATTTTTTAATGCTTCTCTGCAAAGAAGAGATCTGCCAAGGTTTGTATGGAGAACAACCCCGGTAGCATTTATCACACTTGTAAGATTGTTTTTGATATCTTTTTGTGCATGTTCAAAGATAGTTGCAAGTATTGTGTCATCGACTATATCAACTTCGATGTTATTAAGAATGTTTATTCTTAAATTCTCAAGCACATATCTGATTGAGGATTTAGTTACATTTTGAGGAATTTTTGCGAATCGAGTATCTTCTTTTATGAGTTCAAGAAGATAATCAACACCAGGAAGTTTCCTTAGATGATTCTGTTTTATATTTTTTCCCATCTCGTTTCCTATGCTGTCTCCATAAGTAGATTTTTATTGAACAGATTAATCGGCATGGAGTCTACGAGTTGTGGTAAATCTGAAAATGATAAGCCGAGTGTATCAAGAACTAAAGTTAACTGATCTTCCTTTATTTTTTCAAGCTTTAAACCTGTGTTGAATCTAGACATTAAAAGATCTGCCAGGAAAACAATACTGACAATTTCTTTATTGGTTTTTGCTTTTTCCGGGGAATGATGGAATTGGACCACATCAGAAAGCGCATCAGAGAAACTCCATTTTTCAGCAAGATATTTACCAGAATCACAATGGGTTAAGCCAATAACTTTTTTTTCAGTTTCAAGAGCACTTTTAGTTTTCAGATCCCTAAAAAAAAGCGGGTAACTATCTGAAAGATGCTGGTCAAGAACAACTTTTCCTATGTCATGCAGAAGACCTGCTGTACTGGCAAGGCTTGGATCCGCTTTGTTTGTATATTGTGCAATTTTTTCAGCAGCTAAAGCAGTACTCACAGCATGAAAAAATAGCCCGCCTTTACATAAAGAATAACTTGAGGTACTGCTTTGATTGTAATAAGTATCAACAGCTGCTGTAATCAATGATTTGAGTAAAAAACTTTCTCCCAATAAAAGCACAGCATCTTTGAGAGTGTCTATTTTATGAGTTCCCGAAAACATTACTGAATTGCACATTTTTAAGGTTTGCCCGCTTAATACCTGATCTGTTGCAAGCTCTGCCACAATATCATCAGTGTGGGATCTGGACGATTGCACCATTCTTAAGATTTTTAAGGCTGTCTGTGGGATTGGTTGTAATTCTTCAATTGTTTTTTTAATCTCATCTATTGTTGGTGGGGAATATTCCTCGCCTGCCGTTATTATATCGCCATTTTGCTGCCATGTTGGTTCTATTGAAGTGTCACCATTTCTCATGTTCAAGTTGAGAGTGGACATGAAAAACCCGCCGGTTTCAGATTGATTAATTTTTATTTTATTAGCTTTTAAAATTGCCTGGGCAATATCAGCAGATCGGCCCCCAAGATCAAGATTAATATCAAGATTGCTTATTGGCCCGACAAGTGCTCCACCGGCAATTGTAGCTTCAAGGCTCTCGCGGGAGGCTCCAAGGCTTCTAAGCTTGTTTATCAGGAGAGGTAATCCACTGGATGCATATTTTTCAGGGGCATTATTACTTGACTCAGAGGGAGGTTTGGGAAGGATTATATGTATTAAACCTCCAATTTTATTTTTTCTGTCATAGAGTGCAACACCAACGCAGGTGCCAAGAAAAGCCTGATATATAACAGGCTCAGCTTTGCTTGCTTTAAAATTTCCTGCCGGGATATGTTCAGAGTTATTATTCATAATATGGTAAATTCTATTTAAGTTTAGTTTAAGTAATTTAAAATAATCATACAACCTCTATTTTTAGCACTATTTGTCATATTCTTTCAACCCTAATTTAAGTATCTTAGGCATTTGATGTGTTTTATTATTTTTTTCTAAGCAGGATGGTATTGCAAAAATCAGGCAATTTGTCTAATGTGACATTAAATGTCCATATACAAGGAAAAGATTACATGCAAAAAGAAAAAGATTTTAAAGACTATATTGTTTTTCCACTTGATTTTGATTCAAAAAAAGAAGCTTTTGAGTATGTTAGAATTTTAGATGGAAGAGTGGGCATGTTTAAAATAGGGCTTGAGCTTT
>JAGLLQ010000378.1 GCA_023140455.1 Desulfobacteraceae bacterium
TCCAGACTCGCCATAATATTGGTTTTATGGTTGTTGATGAACTTGCTGATAGAAACGTCCTTAAATTTAGTAAATCTCGGTTTGATGCTGAATATATAAATTATACTTTTAAGCAGGACAAACTTTTCCTTGTAAAACCACAGTCTTATATGAATAAAAGTGGTTTCCCCATCCAAAAGCTTGCATCATATTTTAAAATAAACATATCTAATGTAATTGTTGTACATGACGATATTGACCTTCCTTTTGGCCGGCTCAGAATTTCAAAAGACAGAGGGCATGGTGGGCATAATGGAATAAGATCCATTATCCAGGCATTGGGAACAAAAGATTTTACACGAATACGAGTAGGTATTGCAAACCCTGAAAGGCAAAACAGTGTCACAGGTCACGTCCTTGGTGATTTTTCAAAAGAGGAGTCCAAATCCATTGATAAACTCATAGAAAAAGCTGCGGATGCATCAATTGCAGTTATCAACAATGGTGCTCTCGCTGCAATGAATTCCTATAATTCTAATTAATTTGCTTCTGTAGTAACTTTAGACTATTTTTTAAATTCAATCCATTTACATTTCTCTATTGACACAACTATAGAATTGTAATAACTCCCAGAGAGGCTATCTCAGGTAGTAAGATAATCATGGGAAAGGGTATTATGGATGATGAAAACAGTGTTCCGCTGAATGTCAAAAAAGGGCTTCAAGAATTTGATAATAATGTCGAGTTTTATAAGGATCTGATTACTGAGTTTTTAGAACATATTGAAAAAAAAATACTTGTTATGGGAAAGGCTGTTATAGATAAAGACAGCAGAATCTTGAAACAAGAAGCCCATGCAATAAAAGGAGGTGCTGCAAATTTGAATGCACATGATCTTTCCAAAGCAGCTTATAAATTGGACGATACTCTAAACTCTGATGACCCCTTAAGTGAAAGCACCGAAGGCGTGAGAATGATTGAAAAAGAGTTCTGCAGGTTAAAAAAATATCTCATTAACCATGATAGCCTGAAATTGTGATCCTTTGTTATTACTATATTTTAAATTGATCTACTGTTTTTTTGAGTTCTTCAGACAGCCTGTTTAAGTCATCTGCACTTTTATTAACCTTTGAACTATTGTCTGACATTTTATCTGTTGTCTGGTTTATATCTGCTATGTCATTTGCTATATCATTTGCCACGGTTGAACTTTGGGTCACACTATCAGTTACTTCGTCAATTCCCTGGGCAGCCTGAGTAACATTGGAAGCAATCTCTTTGGTTGTTACAGATTGTTCTTCTACAGCAGCTGCAACAGTATCTATCATCTCATTTGTACTATTGATTTCAATAGTTACTTTTTCAATTTCAGCAACTGTCTCTTGAGTGGAACTCTGTATACCTTCAATTTTTTCTTTAATCCCAGAGGTAGCTTCTGCTGTTTGTCTTGCTAAGTCTTTAATCTCATTTGCAACAACAGCAAACCCTTTGCCTGCTTCTCCTGCCCGGGCTGCTTCAATTGTGGCATTTAATGCAAGAAGGTTAGTCTGGGCTGAAATATCAGTAATGGTTTCTACTACCTTTCCTATACTCTTGGCAGAATTAGTTAAAGCACTGATATTTTCAGATGCTTTTTTTGTTCTTAAAACAGCTTTATTACTTGTAACTCTTGTTTTCTCAGTATTTTGAGCAATTTCGTTTATAGTTGAAGTCATCTCTTCAGCAGCTGAAGAAACCATATTTATATTTGTTGATGATTGTTCAGCGGCTGTGGCCACAGATGACATATTAGAACTCATTTCTTCGGTTGCAGTTGCTACTGTATTGGATTTAGCAGACATCTTGGCAGCACCTGTAGACATTTCATTTGAAACGCTTAGGAGACCACCTGAAGCAGAGTTAAGCTTTGTAGAATTTTGAGCTATATCAGAAATAATATGCTGAAGTCTTTTTACAAATACATTAAACCATTTTGCTAACTCTGCAAGCTCGTCTTTGGTTTTAATCTCAAGCCGTTGGGTTAGATCTCCTTCTCCTGAAGCAATATTTTTTAATCCTGATGTGATCTGTTTCAAAGGTTTGGATACTATAATTTTGAACAGAAACCAGGCACTGAGAAAAATAAGAACACAGCAGATGATACCAAATAGCCATATTCTACTTTTGGTTTGATTTTTCACATCTGCACTGAACTG
>JAGLLQ010000379.1 GCA_023140455.1 Desulfobacteraceae bacterium
AAGCCTGAAGACATCTCTTTAATTTTCCAGGTAACTTGCGCCTTACTCATGCAAAATATTAGATATCCCAGATCATTTCCATCAAGCTCAATCATTTCCATTGCAAGCAGGACTGTTGGATCATTCTTTGAAGCTGAAATTATTTTTTCGTAGAGTTTTTTACCCTCTCCGGTTTTAATATACTCTTGAATTTTTTCTTTATTCTTATCAACATACCTGACATATGGTTTGCCGTTTGGTTTAAAATACATGGCATAGATAACATTATCATTTGAGCTGGCTGCTTTAGTATATGATATCAGGGAAGTATAATCATTGTTAAGAATAGCAGCCGGGGCTACCTTGGCAAGCAACATTGCCATGGACTGGGCGTTTTCTGCCATAGAATCGATCCAGCTATCTTCAATTTTTTCTTTTTCACCGGACAGAACAGAACTTGTGGATTGTGTCAGTTGATCAGAGGCTGTTTTTGTCATACTAAACAATTTTTTACTGACATCTGAATTCATTTTTGTGAGGTCTTTTACGATAATCTTGTTCGATTCAGACAATAATTCATTGATCTGCACACCCATTTTATTTAAAGAACTACTTTGGGATTGAATAATAACCAATGCAAGCCCTAATATAGAAAGAGCAAGTACTGTTGTAAGAGGGACCAAAAGTTTAATACTTAGGCTTGTAATTTTCTGGTTGGTCTTTTTTTTCTTATCAGCATTCGTTCCCATTATTTTTTATATCTCCCTGAAAAATTAATTTATTAGAAATCAAGAGTTTTATCACTGTCATCAAAAGGGATTACCTGGTCAGGTCTGACTTCTGCATCAGAATGACTCAGCATCTTTTTTTTGTTCATTACACCTTTTATTTTTTGAGAGATAGTGGTTTTACTCGAATTTTCCTTTTTAATATTTGTGTGCTTTATTTTAGAGCCTTGAACCATGCTAACCAGTTCCTCTACAGATTCTATCATAGTTACAGATTGTGCATTCATTTCTTCAGATGCGCTTGCTGATTCCTCAGAAATGGCAGCATTTTGTTGAGTAACGTTGTCCATCTCAACTAAAGCCTGGTTGATTTGTTCAATGCCATCCGCTTGTTCACTGGAGGCAGATGAAATTTCGTCGATAAGCTGAGCGACTTTTTCGGTGGCTGATGCTACTTCAGTAAATTCTTCATTTGTTGAATTCACAAGGGTTGACCCGCTATTAATTTTGCTTACAGTATCTTCTATAAGATTCGTAGTGTCTTTTGCAGCCTTGGCAGCTCTCATGGCAAGATTTCTAACCTCATCAGCAACAACAGCAAAACCAGCGCCGGCTTCGCCGGCTCTTGCTGCTTCAACTGCAGCATTTAACGCTAAAAGATTTGTCTGAAAGGCAATTTCATCAATGGTTTTAACAATTTTTGAGGTTTCATCACTCGCCCTTGATATATCTTCCATTGATTTTATGAGCTGGCTCATGGATTCATTTGCCTTGCCAATAGTTTGGCCGGTGTTCTTCATTAGAGTATCGGCCTGGTTTGCATTGTTTGCATTTGTTTTTGTCATGGAAGACA
>JAGLLQ010000038.1 GCA_023140455.1 Desulfobacteraceae bacterium
TTTTGTTCATAAGCTTCAATTATTTTAGACACAAGCTCATGCCTTACTATATCATTTTTGGAAAAATGTAAAATTTTAATTCCTTTTATATTATAAAGCAACTTTTTTGCTTCAACAAGCCCTGATTTTTTATTAGAAGGAAGATCAGTCTGGGTAATATCTCCTGTGACAATTGCACGGGAAGAAAATCCTATTCTGGTTAAGAACATTTTCATCTGTTCAGAGGTTGTGTTCTGTGCTTCATCAAGGATTATAAATGCATTATTCAGTGTTCTGCCGCGCATAAATGCAAGTGGAGCAATTTCAATCATTCCCTGTTCAATTAAGGTCTGTGTTTTCTGAAAGCTGAACATTTCATATAAAGCATCGTATAGTGGTCTTAAATATGGATTGATTTTTTCTGCAAGATCTCCGGGCAAAAACCCTAAAGCTTCACCTGCTTCCACAGCCGGTCTTGTAAGGATAATTTTTTTAACCTCACCTCTGGCAAATGCTGCTACAGCCATTGCCATTGCCAGGTATGTTTTGCCGGTACCTGCCGGACCGATGGCAAAAAGGATGTCATTTTCCCTTAATGCTTCAACATATTTCTTCTGATTACTGGTTTTAGGTGCAATAGGCTTGCCACTTTCTGTTGTCAGAATAGTATCTAGAAAGATTGATTTAAGGTCACATGTGATATCATTTTTTAATGTTTTTATTGCTGCTTCAATATCAGCAGGCTCAATGGAAAATTTTTTATCAACTAACTGGTAAAGTTGATCAAGCACCTTTTCAGCAAGGATGACTGCCTCTTCTTTACCGGAGATTGATACTGTGTTACCCCTTGCACTAATTGTTGTTCCGGTTTTTTGAGCTATATTGGCAAGGTTGGCATTATGTTGGCCAAAAAGCTCTCTTACATTTTCAATTTTTTCAAATGTCATTGTTTTCATATTAGTCAGTGTATCCAAATTAAATTACAAATCAACAAAAAACTTGATAATTTTTTTTTTCTTTGTTAGTTACTATCAGCAAAAGTAACTAAACTGATGGTTTTTATATGAATTTTTTTGATATTGCAATACTGATAATAATTTCCTTTTGTCTTATCAGAGGAGTCTTTAGAGGGATATTAGGTGAACTTGCTTCAATTGTTGGTGTTGTGGCAGGGTTTTATGGAGCATATACTTATTATAAAGAATTCACACCTCTTCTTGAAAAATATTTAGCAAACGAAGCTTTAATAAATATTATTATTTTTTTTATATTATTCTCTCTGATATTTGCTTTTGTAGCTGTTATTGCTGTTTGTCTTGAAAAACTTTTAAGGGTTGCATTCCTGGGCTGGATTGATAAGACCTTTGGAGCTGTGTTTGGCGCTGCAAAAGGTGTTTTGATAGCAGCAGTGATTTATATAATCCTTACTACTTTTCTTCCAAAGAACAATACCTTAATCTCTCAATCTGTTCTTTCTCCTCATGTTGCAAGAGTTGCTTCTGTAATGACCCTTTTTATATCAAACAACATGTCCAAAGGGTTTATGGAGAAAATTGAAAATATGGAAAAACTTTGGAAAAGCTAGAATCTGTTCTTGATATAATAAAAACTCTTAGAAATCCTGATAAAGGCTGCCCATGGGACAGAGAACAAACGCCAATCTCAATGTGGAAATGTCTTATAGAAGAAATCTATGAATTAAGGGATGCAATCATAGAAGATATCCCTGATGATGTCTCAGAAGAACTTGGGGATGTTCTTTTCCAGCTTCTTTTTATTTTTGAAATATACAGAGAAAGAAAAGCGTTTGACATTTCTGAGTCCCTTAAGAAAGTGTCTGAAAAGATGATTCGCCGGCACCCTCACGTTTATGGTAAAGAAAATTTCAATACCAAAGATCAAGTAACCCGGAGTTGGGAAAACATCAAAAAGGAAGAGAAAAAAGAGGCTGGAAAAGCTCTTGATGAATCAGTTTTAGATTCTGTTCCGTCAGGAATGCCTTCTTTGTTGAGATGCCATAAGGTTTCAAGTTCTGCTGTGAAGGCAGGGTTTGACTGGGATAGTATTGATGAAATTATGGATAAAGTAAGAGAAGAATTTAACGAATTTGAGGAAGTAGTTCATACTGAGAATAAAGCAGCCATTGCTGATGAATTTGGAGATATTCTTTTTACACTTGTTAATGTCGCAAGATCTGCGGGAATTCATGCTGAAACTGCCCTTGCAGGATCAATAGATAAATTTGAAAGACGCTACAGGTATATGGAGAAACTGATCAAAGAACAGGGGCTGGATTTAAAAAATATATCAAACAAAGAGAAAGAAAAATTATGGGGTAAAGCTAAAGATGTTTATGATAAATAATCCCCACGCTGAAACTTAATTTGTTCTAAATTGGCAAAGAGAGCAAACTCTTCTGCAATATTTTTAATCTTTTCATCTGCTTCAGGTGAATTGTTAACTTTTTGAAGCAAATTTTTGGCATCAGTCTGTATTTCTTCTAATAACGAATCAACATCTTTTAAAGAAATTGAGTTGTCCTCAAGTTTTGCTGCATAAAGTTCAAGCAGTTCAAGGAGCTTTTCTGTTTTCCCACCGAGACTGATGGACGGGTCTGGTAATCTAAAATTTTGTCGGGATAGTTCGTTTAAACATTCGGTTTGCACAGTTTCCATTTTA
>JAGLLQ010000380.1 GCA_023140455.1 Desulfobacteraceae bacterium
AACCGTGCGGTTGAGGCTGCTGAAAGAGCGATTTCCCACCCTCTTCTTGAGGACATATCAATTTCAGGAGCAAAGGGTGTACTGATGAATATAACATCCAGCTCTGATCTTACCCTTGATGAGATGACAGAAGCATCTGACAGAATTTATCAGGAAGTTGGTGATGATGCCGAAATTATCTGGGGACAGGCAATTGATGATTCCCTTGGTGATGAAATGAGGATCACAGTTGTTGCAACCGGAATCAACCAGGAAGAAGATACTGAAAATTCAAAAATCCATAAATTCGAAACTAATATTACAAAAAAGACCTCAATATTAGATAATAGTCCTTCAGGAAAATTGAGAACTCCCACTGCAGACGAACTCGCAAACTGGAATGAATATGAAAGCCCAGTAAAAAAAGCAGTAGGAGCTGATATTTCGAGTAATTTCAACAATTACACTTATGATAATGAGGATTTAGATATCCCAACTTTTCTGCGCAGGAAAGCAGACTGATAGTGAATGAAAAAATATAGCAGAAAGGTTATTAAGAACAGGGACCTTTTAGCACTTGAACAAAAGCTTAAACCAAGCAGCCAGAAGGGAGCTGTTAGAGTCTGCCTTGTTTACCCCAACACCTACAGGGCAGGCATGTCTAGTCTTGGATTTCAAACGCTTTTCTCTTTGATCAATGACCTTGATCAAATATCATGTGAGCGGGCATTTTTTTCTGAAAAAACAGAAATAGTTAAAAGCATTGAAACCAATACTAAACTTTCGATCTTTGATATTATTGCGTTTTCAATCTCATTTGAAAACGATTACATTAATCTTGTACCACTCCTACAAGATGCAGGGATCCCTCTTCGATCATCAGGTAGAAATAAATTCCACCCACTGGTGATTGCAGGGGGTATTTCCTGTTTTTTAAATCCGGAGCCTATTGCCCCATTTATGGATTGCATTTTATTAGGAGAAGCTGAAACTTATATAAAAAAATTCTTTGATATTTATAAAAACTCAAATACCAGAGATGATACCTTAAAAGTATTAGCATCAAATCTTCCTTTTGCATATATCCCTGCCTATTACAAAATGACTGATGATAATCTAACAAACATATGCAAAGTCAAACCAGTAAAGAGTTATGCAAATCCTACAATAAAATCAAGCTATGTTGAAAACCTTGATAAAATTCATACCAGAAGCACTATTATCACACCTGAGACTACATTTAAAAATACTTTTTTAATTGACACCGGTAGAGGATGTCCACATGGATGCAGATTTTGCAGTGCAGGGTTCATCTATAGGCCACCTCGTTTTTATTCTAAAAAAAATATTTTAGAATCTATTGAAAAAGGTAAGCAATTAACTGATAAAATTGGGTTTGTAAGTGCAGCAGTATCAGATCATCCTGCAATAAATGAAATCTGTGAAAAAACATTACAATCAGGTCTTCAACCTTCATTTTCCTCGTTCAGAGCTGATGTTTTAAGTAGAGATGTCTTAAGCTCAATAGGCAAATCATCTATTAAAACAGCCACAATCGCGCCTGAAGCTGGTTCTCAGAAAATGAGGGATATAATTAATAAAAATATTTCTGAGGATGAAATTCTAAAATGCACAGACTATCTTGTAAGTGCAGGGATAATAAATCTTAAACTCTACTTTTTAATTGGTCTTCCCTTTGAAGAAGAAAATGATATTAATGAAATTGTAGTTTTAATCAAAAAAATCAAACAGGTCTTTTTAACAGCTTCTAAAAAACAAAAGAAGATTGGAACAATAACTGTCAGCATTAACCCTTTTATCCCAAAACCTTCGACACCATTTCAATGGTCAGGGTTTATGAATATAAAAACCCTTAAAAAAAGAATCAGGACTATAAAAGATTCGCTTAAAAAGGTTGCGAATGTGGTTGTTAAGACCGAATCCATCAAACAAGCTAAAATAAATGCTTTTCTCTCAAGAGCAGACAGAAAAGCTGCTGATTATTTAGAAGAAGCATTTAGGTCCGGCTGGACCCAAACTTTAAAAAAAGATATTGATTATGTTGAATCGGTAATACATAACAACTGGGATACTGATTTAGATTTGCCCTGGGACATTGTAGATACGGGTCTTAAAAAAAGTTTTCTTATAAAAGAATTCAAAAAAGCAAAGCTTGCAAAAACCTCTCTACCCTGCCCTGTTATTGATTGTCATAAATGCAATAAATGCAAAGAATAATCATGTAAATAATGTTGCTTATGTTCAATGGAGGATATTGCCATACTCCATTCACCAGCTCAAGGCTCAAATCAGCCGGCATATTTGAAGTCAAGGGCTGTATGGGTCGCAAGATCGCATTATATTCAGTATCAAAGCCCTGCATTTCTAAATGATGAAATTATTGCTTATACATGGGTTTCGACCATCTTAACATTCCGAAAATTGTTTTAAATAGGGAATTTTACATAACAAATAGCTTGCTATCCCATTTAATAACAACCCAGATAAATTCAACCACGGCATATATGGATTTTCACTTCCAGCCATAAGTATTCCTGCGATCCAGCAGACTCCAAGAATGATAAGTATAAAAACTTTTCCTGTTTCCTTTCTTCTTTGTTGCATTTCCTTCCTCCCATATTGCATTTTTTAATCATTTGTTGAAAAAACTAAACACATAAAACAAAAAAAACTATCTATACTCTCTGCAGCTCCATATAACCTTACCAATGATTCTGACGGTTTCCATATCAGATGTATCAAGAAATATCGGCTCATACTCATGATTATCACTGCAAAGAACAAGTTTATTGGGATGCTTTTCCAATCGTTTCACGAGAATAGTATCTTCTATACCAACAGCATACACAGCGCCTGCCAGTATATTAACCTGGGACTGATCAAGCAACACAGTATCACCATCTTTTATTTCAGGTTCCATACTATGTCCAAACACTTCCATTGCAACCATGCTGTTAGCAGAACCTTTACGGGAGAGCCATTCTTTTTTAAAACAAAGATTATCAATAACTTCAGAACAGGTTGAAAAAGAACCACCACCTGCTGAAAGCATAGCTTTAACTTTTGGAACATATTTAAATTCAGAGCCACTTGTGTTTTTTGAATCAAGAAAAGTACCACCGACACCAGTCTCAATCCATTCAGGGTTTAATCCAAACTCTTTATATAATTTCAAAATCCATTTGTCAGGAATTTTGTTATTATTCCGTGCATGTGTAATACCGGATCTGTTGATCCCAATCGCCTTTGCAAGATCATTCTGAGAATAAATACCTGTAGCACCAACAATTCTTTTAATAAGCGCGTCTACTTTATTTTCCGGCATATTCCCTCCTGATAAATTCATTTTACCATGTTTCGGACATTCCTTATGTTTAATCATTAATACACTTGTTTATAAAATGCAACATTTTTTTTATTATATTAAACATGTTTTCAAAAATATCATATTTTGTATACTTTCATTGACAACTATAGTTTAATTATTTTTATTTTATTGAACTTAAAGTATAATAATTATTTTTTCTAAACTCACTTTAAGGAACATCTAATGGAATCGAATAAGGATGTAATTATTATTGGCGGTGGAATTATTGGACTTGCCTGTGCATATTATCTAATAAAAAAAAATATCTCTGTAAAAATTATGGAACAGAATACTATAGGATCGGGTGCATCCCATGGAAATTGCGGCCTGC